>DAOWDY010000109.1 GCA_030638785.1 Candidatus Thorarchaeota archaeon | reverse complement strand
GCAGGAGATTCGATCTCAGAGGCATTTCGCTCAGCATGGGTGATTGAAGAATTACTAAAGAGATATTCGGAAATTGTACCGTTGTTTGGACTTGGTCTTCTTAAACTCGGTATCGGATTCGCAATTACTACAATTGTGGTGAGTCTGAAAGCAACCGGAGAAACCGCTGGAACTAGCTTGGCAAAAGCTAATGTCAAACCACCTGAGATGCAGCCACCACTATTCGCACGTATCTTCCCGAAGATGTTAGTCGCGGGTATCCTCATCGAACTAGTGGCAGTAATTGTCTCTATTGGTTGGATGATAACTGGTCTTGGTGTGATTGATCTTACCATGGCTGGTCAAGATGTGACTGCGATCGCAGCACTAGACCACGCTCTTGAAGTGTTAGCTGAACCACTTGAAGGCCTCGGCGTTGCATTTCTAATTGGAGGAATAGCTTTTGGTTTGGCTACAATTGCAATTAACCTGGGTAGGCAATCTACTCTAATGCCTAGAGCTCTTGCTGCATTGACTGGTAAGGAGTCAGATGTTTCACCATTGGATAAGATAATTTCAAAGCCACTTCTGCTGCTCACTATTCTAGGCGGTCTAATCACAGCCTCTGGATTAATTCCATTTGCGTTCATTAGATTTGCTTTTGATATACCAATCGTGAATGCAATGTGGGAAACCTGGATGTTTGTAGGTATAGCCACAATGCTCTTCGCTATAGGATTCTGGCTCTTGTTGATAATAAAACGACTTAGAGATCAGAGAGTGAACTTAGGGAAGACAGTCAAAACAGTTGCAGGGGTTGACATGGGCGACATTGAGCCCACTCTTGGAATTACCAAGATAGTTCCAGCCTTCTTGGTTATCGGGTTCTTGTGGATCTGGGGTTTCCTAGTTCTATCCTTCCTGACCATGCCCGACCAAGCACTTGCAGCTTTCAAGCCATTAGTTCGACCAGGAAAAGCAATCTCACTTGCAATCATCTTCACTGGGATTGGCCTAGCATTGATGACCATAGTGATCAACCTGAGGCTAACTTCGTTCATGCTTCCAAGTGCATTCTCGAGACTTGTTGCAGCAATAAAGGGCGACCAACCTCAGCCTGCACCTACTGGCATGGCAATGAAACCAATGACACTAGCTCCAAAGAAGTTGTTCGTAGGAATCCTTCTGGGAGCGCTAATAGTGATTCTAGGAACATTCCCATTAGCGATTTGGCGGAATCTCGTCAGTCCTGCTTTTGGAAATGATATGGCAATATTCCTAATGCTTGAGCATATTATAGGACCCTGGAATGGCCTTGGAGTTGGTTTGATATTCTTCTTCATTGGCATGTTCTTCAGCAGTATTGTCACCTTTGTTAGTGCAAGACGTCAGATAATCAGCGAAGGTGTTGAGTCCTGTGTTGTATATGCTTTGAGGAAAGATTAGAACATAGTACATGCTCTCTATCGATAAGAGATAGAGGGCACAATCTCTTTTTTCCCGTATTCCGAATGATTCATAGTTCTGTTCTACTCTACAATCCGATAGGTGATTGTCAGTGGAAGAATCAAGACTGTGGGCGATTGTGTTTGTCAGCGTTGTTTCAGTAGGAACTATTGCAATCCTTGCGCATCTTTTGATACCAGATGGAGCTACATTTTCAACCGGAGTCAGTTTTCTTTTACGAGATGGATATAGACTTCTTTCAATATTCCTGGGAGTGCTTGCAGGAGTGTCACTTGGAGAACTCTTCAAAATTAGAAACAATAACAATTCAGCAAAGAACCTACTCGCTGATCTTATTGAAGAATTAAAGGTGAATATAACACTGATAAAGAGAGGCGTTCCTTTGAGAAAGGGTTTCTGGATACTTGGCATCAGATCTGGGCGTGCAGAGTTTCTTGGTCAAGAAGAAAGAAGAAACCTTTGGGAAATATACTCACGAATTACCCACTACAACAAAGATCTTCAGCATGTTCATCAAGCTACATTGATTGAAGGAGGATATGAGGTGCCTCCTAATCTACGGAATGAGCTAGATGAATTCTGCAATGAGATTCGAGATAGAATTCGAGAGTTTCTAGCAACCAAAAAAGTATAGAAAAAAGAGGGGAGAAAATACTTCCTCCCTATCGCATCTTTCGAAGACTGTTATTCCTAACACAGACTATTGATAGTGCTACAATCCCTACTCCACCCAGCACCCATGAGGCTGTGACTATTCCATTCAATGCGTTTGAAACCTGACCTGGTGCAATCATTGGATAGACTGCGTAGATGGGGTCATGAACTATCTCATAACCGCCCCAGTTTGAGTAACACGAGCTATAGTAGAATGTACTGAAGGCCCACTGGGCATCTCCGGAAGAAACACTTGCAGCATCCAGACCATCCTCTAGGTAAGGATAGTATTGATAGAAGTTTGGTAGAATTACTGTACCAACATCATAGGTTGCACCGTCAAAACCCCACATATAGGTTCCACCGAAGTTTATTGATACAAAATCTACTTCATCCTGTTGAATGAACTCCAAGTCACCCTGTGGTGCGGGAGCAGCTTCATAGATTCCAGTGTAATCGACAGGACCATCTACTGTTTCAGAAACAATTCCATAGCTCGAGAACGAACTCCAATAGTTCATTGTGAGCCCAAGTCCCTCAAGCTCGGGAATGTGTTCACCTGTCGCAGGATTGACAAAATCACCTATGAGTTGGTCTATCTTGACAACAGCAGCCTCATCGGTCACTTCAAAGCGGTAGACCATTTCAATGTACTCGACTTCTGCAGGGATTATATCAACAGCATCGTCTGTTTGAGATGTTACATCCTCACCTCCAAAGACGTAGACTGGTGTGGAAGACCAAAGATCTCCTTTTACGTCCACAACCTGAGCACTCCATTCAATCTGTCCGTCTTCATTAATTGCTGGAAGATTTACTTCTCCTAGAGATGCCTCATTAGAATAGAAATCGAAAAGCATCTCAGAGGTGTTGTAATCGAGTGTGTAGGTGGTCCAATCTATAACACCATCTTCATCAAAATCGTATTCTACCTCAACATATTCCATGTCCATGATACCATTCTGATTTGTATCATTATAGACGCTCATCCCAGAGAAGTAGTGGTCCATCCATTGAACTTGGTCATCTACTCTGGTCATTTCCGTGATATCATATCCGTATCCATAGTAAGACCATTCTTCATCATAGACCCAAGACTCATTCATCCATGACGCCCATTCGTATTCTTCACTAAGATTAGGAATTACGGAATTGGGATCAACCTCTTCCCAGTTCTCATCATACCAAGTATAGTTGGTTTCCATGTAGATATCTGAAAACCAGTAATTGAAGTAGAAGGACGAGTACACAAATACTTCATCACCGGTCATAGCCTCGGTTGGAGGGTTCCAGAAGATAGTCCATAGATCGTTGGAATAGGTAGTATCGTTTTCCTGTGCTGGTTCAAAGGGTTCAGATGGTTCAGTAACAACGCCAGAATCAGTAGAGTTACCGGTATCAGATGGGTATTGATAGGGTTCACTCCAGTCGTGTGTTGCCAACCATGACATCACTGATGCATCAGGGTCTAAAATAACGACAACCAGCAGATTAGAGTAATCCCATTCATCATAGATATCGTAGACACTCGTGTCTTCTATCCAATAGACATTCCCACTTGTATCCTCAACATAGTAGTAGTATTCGTACATATCGTAGAATTCTTGATTGTACCAATAGTCACTGGAATCATTCCACCATTGAGTTGCAACATAGACCCCTGTCATCATCTCTTCAAAGGGCTCAGAAATTTGTGCAGGTGTCAATGTTCTCGCAGGATTTCCTGCTACCGGCTGTGCGCTAAGGACAAGAAATCCAAGTAGCACCAAAGCGATAGCGTGCTTAAGGTTTGGTTTTACCATTGTATTACCTCACGCGAAAGTTCGTATGTTTTCCAGTTAATCAAACAGTAATAGGTAGTATCTGTGAACGGTTCAGTGATAGTCATCGCGGTACCTTCCTCTCCAACTTCACTGTTTTCGTGCGTCCAGCCTCTTTCCTGCTCACCAGAGATTTCCGTTCAAGACCCTTGAGAGTCACACTCAGAGTTGACTTGCTCAGGCCTGTTGCTCTTCTTAGCTCATCTTGGGTGAGCGTTCCTCCATTTTCTTCAAGTCGATTGATTACTCTACGCTCGATTTTAGTAAGGGTGACAACGATTACTTCAGGTTGTGCAAGGGGCTTAGAAGGATCATCTTCTCTCTGCGAAACAAGATTCTCTAGGTGACTGACTCTCTGTTGAAGGCGAAACAGGACTAGAACTGCAACATTCACAACAAGCACAAGGGCGATAACAAAAGCGATAGTTGCTGCAAGAAAGACAACCTCTCGAGCAATTGGCATTGCCAAAATCCAGATCCAAATAGAAGCTGTGAGAATTATTATTGTTACAATAACAAGCAGAAAATCTAGATGCTTCCAACGTCCAGTAGATTCTCTTCCCAGCTTTTACATCCCCAGTCCAATGCTAGATGTGAGTGTCATGTCTTGTCATTAGGTCACCCTTGATAGATGAAAGATGGCCGTTATGATGATTCAGATGAACAAACAAATTGGAAATGATCTCTAGGACAGTCATCCCCTGGAAAAACTTCGGGATGTTTTCTCCATCAACTACACGTTCGAAATCTGATTGCTGCGCATTTTCAACCCATGTGAGGAATGCGGTTTCACAATCATCATAATATTGATTCATTTCCTCCAACGTAGCACCTGACCAATCTCCTTTAGTCCCTGGAAGATGTGCTTTGAAGAGGTCGGGTCTTAATGGCGGACTGGATTGTATCAAATGATTCAGGCTGAAATCATAGACTGCTGCTTGATGAGCAATTAACCAACCAAGTGATGACATTCCAGTTGAGGGACGGTATGCAAGATCTGATTGTCCAGCATCCATGATTCCTTTCAACGCCCGCTCTCTCCATTTACGGGTCGTCCTTGCAAGATGTCTTATCATCTCGATTTCACTCATGAGAATCACCCATCGATTACCTGTGCTCTTGCTAGATGCGATTTGATATTAAGTATGTGCAACTCAGAAGAGAAACATACAATAAAATGCAGCAACGAGTTTTTATTTGGACGATGCTTTTGCAGGATAAGTACATTCTTTTTGAGAGGAAGAGTTAGTGATATCTGCGAAAAATGGAGTGTAGTGTAAAGTGATGCAACTTGGATTAACTCCGGAATTCTATGAATTATTTGCATTAGCTGTGATGATGGCAGAAACTGTCATTGTTGTAGCTTTAATGATAGGCTGGTTGTATGGCGCAAGACGAATGAATTTCAAGTTACACCATCGAGCGGTGTATCCTGCTGTACTTTTTCATTCAATAACAGTTGGAGCATGGATGATTCCGATTGCTCTGGAACGACTTCCATTAATGCTTGCAAGTCCCATGGAAAACTGGTACCAGATTGCTCATGATACTCTTGGCATTATTGGAATTGCACTCGGTTTGATTATGGTTCTCATGTTTGTGACAAAGAAAGAGATGCCCCTGAAACTCCTCAAGAGAACCCGCCCTGTGATGCTTTTGACCGTCGCGATTTGGGTGATTTCATTCATACTTGGAGCTTATTGGTATCTCATTGGACACGTGTTTGTGTGACATTTAGATATAGTACATGTTTTCCTCTACGAAAACTGTATAATGGTACTATTGAAGGTTGAAGATGGTGAATAATCTGTCAGCTCCGCAAACATTGGGCCAACTATCAGAGAAAGAGCTTCGGGACATTCGTCGAATGCGAGCAGTTAGAGAGGCACTTGACGAATTAAAGCGGAAGGGTATAGATGCGGATATTGTCATTTGTCCGGTTTGCAAGAGTCATAGATTGGTTCAACTGACATCATTTCCAGATCTTGGATATATTGGTAGTTTTCAGCCAGCGTACTATTGTCTAGAATGCGGTTGGTTTGGTAGATTCAATGTAACTATGTCAAATCGAGAACTAGAGGAAGCGGTTCTCAAGGACATGTCAGATGCTCATCCGGAATTGCTCGAAGAGAAACAGGAAGATGATGAGGAAATCTATGACATAGAATAACTATGTTACTGGGTCTACACGGATAACTTCAAACATAACTGGGTTGAATCCATCTGGACAGGCATGCGTTGACACACATTGGTCTTTCAGCCACGGGAAGCGTGCATTGTACATCATAGCATATATTTTCGGAACCATTGAGTACATTGCACTCATGCAAATCTTGCCCTTGACCTCATCACCGGTGAAGAGTATCTCATCCCCAACTTTGTGACCAGCGTGACATGTTCCTTCCTGTTTTACAACTCGACAAAGAATCTGCCAAGATTCATCTCTTATACAATTGGAAGTCATTTTCAATCAACTGCGATTAAGACAGCCTACCAGTTATTTATCTTGCCACACTTCGTTGTCGTCATCAAGAGGAGAGAATTCAGTAGAATCAGGCTGAGCAATCTTAATTGTTTTGATTTCAGATGGATTGAACATATCACCATCCGCAGGCATTTCTCCAGCCCGATTAAGACTGAATTTAACTGCCATTGGTCCAAAGCCTTCCAGGACCATTGTCGAGAGTGCGACCACTCCAAGTATCAGTACTCCCATCTCAGCTGCAGCACCTCCCATAGAAACAAATTGCTCCTCTACTAAGAAAGAGAGACCTAGTGCTACTCCCGCCTGGCAGAACAGACAGGTTCCAAGGTATTTTCTGACATTCTCAGATTCATTAACTAGTGTTGCACCAATCCTAGTTCCAAAGTATTTTGCAATGGTCCGACCTCCGAGATAGACAATGGCTACAATGATGACAGTAGTGATTACACTCTCAAGTGTTAGAAGGTGAGCCATTCTTGCTCCAACCATGACAAAGAAGATCATAATGACCGGAGCCATTATGCGCTGAAGCAGGTGAGGGACTGGTTCAGTCTCCTTAGGTATATTTCTGCCTACAAAGAAACCAAAAACCATGGCAGCAAAGATGTCACTGAATCCTAAGAAATCCACTAGACCGACTAGTAGTATGACTAATCCTAATTCTAATTCAAGTAGCTTTCCTCGATCTTTCTCGAGGCCTACAACTTTTAGGAATATAAAAGCGAATCCACCGCCCACGATGGCAGAACCGATTATTTTGATTATGGGATCTAAGAGCATGATAGCAAAAGAAACTGCAATGGGATTATAGAACCAGACAGCATAGGCCAAGGCGAAATTGGTTAGAATTACTGCCACAATATCGTCTCCAGCTAAAACAAACATCAACGAAGATGTAAGGGGGCCTTCAGTTTCACACTCCCACACAACATCTGCTGTTGCCGCGGGTGCAGTAGCGCTTGCCAACGCACCAAATAGAATCGCTATATGTAATTGTTGAATGAGAAGATAGGTAAGAAGAGTAACAAGGATGAATGCAGCAGTTGCTTCGATTACAACAATTCCAATGAGCTTCTTGATCCTGCCTTTCAGTTGGTCACTTTGTAGTTCGTGACCAATATTATATCCAATCAGTCCAAGAGCAAGTGAAACCATAAAACCGAGTGCTTGAGTGAGTTCGTTAGTCATGATTCCAAAGATTCCAAGGAGCACGCCAGCCAACATGAATCCAAGCGTTTGCGGAATTCCAGCCTTCTTCAGAATGGCTGCACCTGCAAAAGCTAATACTATTGCCGCACCAATTACCAACAATATATCTTCCAATAGTAATTCTTGCACGTGAGGGCTTCGCTCCATCTCATTTTGTATCGATAATTGCTTGGGGTATTCTGGGTCCTTTAAGGTGTTGCGATGGCGTCTATAATAATTAGATAGCCAAATGTCTATTTTATGAGATGGTTGTTGATTGAAAGAATTCACAGATGTCTTTCATAAAGCAATCTTCACACCTTGGCTTCTGGGCTTTACAGACTTCACGGCCATGCTTGATAAGATTGTGATTCATTGAATAGATACACTTCTTGGGAAGAATTTCCTCAAGTAGAATCTGTGCTTTCTCACGGGAGGTTTTTTCAGGTATTAGACCTAACCTCTTCGTTACTCTCCACACATGAGTATCAACAGGTAAGGTAGCCATTCCAAAGCAGAACAGAAGTACGATAGCAGCTGTCTTTGGACCTACACCGTGCAGGGAAGTCAACCACTCTGTGGCATCTGTAACAGGCATACTCTCAAGATGAGAGAGGTCCAGTTTTCCCACTCTCTCAACAATCTCAGAAAGTGTGGCTTTGATTCGTCTGGCTTTTACACGAAAGAAACCTGATGATTTGATGACCTCTCCAAGATCCTCTTCTGTAGCTGCTAAAACTTCTCCCCATGTAGGATAGGTGGACTTCAGATTCTCAAATGCACGGAACATGTTGATGTCATTTGTATTCTGACTTAGAATGGTAAGAACCAGTTCATCAATTGGCTCGAGGCTTCTCTCAACTATCTCGTCACCATAGTTCTTAATCAGTATCTTGCAGACCGTTGCAGCCTTCTTTTTTGAATTCAACACTTGTCATTCACCATGAGCGGACTTGAATAACGACCAATCCGTTATCCTTTAGTTCTTCTGTGTGACCAGAAAACTGAGTTACAATGAAGGTACTTGTCATCTATGAAAGCACTAGAGGCCGCACAAAGGCAATGGCAGATGCGATTTGTGAAGGTGCAAAAGGGAAGGGGAAGGAATGTGAAGTTGTCGACGCAAAGGACTTCGAGATTATTGAAGATGTCTGCGCTCTAGCAGTAGGAAGCTCGACCAGAATGAAAAGGACCCTACCTAAGGTTCGACAAATACTCTCGGCTTTGCAACCACTCAACGGACTCCCGGTTGTAGCATATGGGTCCTATGGATGGAGTGGTGAAGCTCCTGGCGAAATTGCGGGAATTCTTGAGGAGAAAGGCGGGAAGCTAGTGGGGAAGCCGCTTAGAGTAAAGGACTATCCAAATGAAGAGATGCTGGGTAAATGTAGAGAACTTGGAGAGTCCCTAGCGGACTCCTGTTCATAATCAAGACTCAATTTATAGGTTCATTACGTAACTCTTATCATAAACCTTCATGGAGTTTCGGATGGGCAAGACCATGGGATACATGCGAAGATTAACAGGATATGCTCTTGGACACAAGAAACTATTCTTGGGATTTCTTACATTTGCGGGGATTGGGCAGATTTTCAACATCATGGCCCCACTTGTTATGGTGAGCATCATAGACAATGTGATCTATGGAGCACAGTATGACCTTCTTGTCCCACAGGTGTTCCTCTACTTCGTATTGGCTGCTCTTTACATGATATGTGATATCACCGGAAGATACGGAGCCGCAATTTTGGCTCAATCAGTCATATATGACCTCAGAAGAAATCTCTATGATGCCCTCATGGAGAAAGACCTAGCGTTCTATGACAAAGAGGAAACTGGACAGCTTCTGGCTCGTGTGACCACTGACGTAACCATGCTGAGAGAATGGAATTATTGGGGCTACCGGATAGTCTTCATTGGTATCACAATGACCATTGGCGTATACATTGCAATGTACTCACTAAGTCCCACACTGACTTCCTACATGCTGCTAATTCTACCGATTATGATTTTCTTTATCTACAGCTTTGCTAGAAAGGTTCGGCCCATATTTTACAAGGCCCGTGAACAGTACGGAGATCTCAGCTCTGTTCTTGCCGAGAATATTGTAGGAATGAAAGTCATCAAGTCATATGCTGCAGGAGATAGAGAAACTAAGCGAGTTGAGGAAGAGAACAGGAAGTTCACAGACACAAGAATTGAGGCCTTCAGGTTATTCGCGTTCTATAGACCATTACTCCCGACGCTGTTTGGTTTGATTACTGGTCTCCTAATCTATATGGGAGGGTACTCGTACGTCCTGGGAGACCTATCTCTTGGTGTATTTGTGGGCTTTGTGACTCTGATTGGGATGCTGATGCTACCAGCCCGTTTCTTATCCTGGTCTGTGGGAATGTATCAAAGAGCCTCAGCTTCCTCAGAGAGAGCTTTCTATATCTTGGATCATAAGGACGAAGTAAATGACCCAGACACACCTGTTGAACATGAAATCAATGGGCATGTCACATTCGAGCATGTCTACTTCAGTTACCGTGGTAGCGACTATATTCTGAAGGACATCAGTATGGAAGTTAAACCGGGGCAAATTGTGGCACTTCTTGGAGGAACTGGTTCAGGAAAGACAAGTCTCGTCAATCTGATCCCAAGATTCTATGATGCAGATCCCAGTCTTGTCCTTGAGTATGAAGGACGTGCATACAAGGTAGACGAGAAGGGTAAGGTCCGAATTGGTGACTCTGAATACTCTGTAAAGGATGGCAAGGTTAGAATCCAAGATGAAGAGTATTCATTAATGACTCCAGGAAAGGTCTTCATCGATGATATTGATATCTCTTATTTTGGAATCAATAGTCTAAGAGGAAACATCGGGATGGTTCACCAAGACCCATTCCTATTCTCAGCTACTGTTCGAGAGAACATTGCATTTGCAAAACCAGATGCGGAAATTGAGGATGTGATTGCAGCTGCCAAAGCAGCAAATATTCACGACTTCATAGAAACACTAGAGAAAGGATACGAATCTATTGTTGGTGAAAGAGGAGTTACTCTTAGTGGTGGACAAAAACAGAGGATCGCTATTGCTCGAGCACTGCTAGCAAATCCTAAGATTCTCATCCTAGATTATTCTACAAGCTCGATTGACGCTAAGACTGAGATGCTAATTCAGAATGCTTTGGAGACCCTCATGAAGGG
>DAOWDY010000046.1 GCA_030638785.1 Candidatus Thorarchaeota archaeon | reverse complement strand
TGCTATGAACACTGGTGTCAGGATTAACAGAATGATTCCTAGACCTGCTTGAGCGTCAATCTCTTCACCTAGTCTTCGAGAAGAGAGAATAACCAGTGCGATGAGGCCGACATTCATCAGCGGCTGAACTACCACAATACCCGCCATCTGAGTTGCTAGAAGATAAGTCAGACCTCCAAGAACGGACAAAATAAATCCCGTCACCCACTTCTTATTCTTGAACAAGGTCATGGTATGCTTTGTTGCTTCGCCTGCCTCTATCTTCTCCATTCCCTCTAAGGCCTCTTTCTGAATGACTGGTGCAATATTCCAGAAGAGTGAGGTTATGACAGCAAGGACTATTCCTATGATGACACCGGTTAGAAGCAGTTGTAGCAACAAGTTAATTCAACAACCTCACACAGTATCTTGCTAATAAGCTGTTTTGTAACCCGAAAATAGATCTGGATTTAAGAAAGAAAATGAGAGATGGAGGTCTCATCAAAGCGACCTATCTGGAGTACCTCTTATGCGAAGTGAGCTCCACCATCTCTTCGGTACACCAATCCTCTGAGGGGCATACCCTCCAAGGACCGTGAGCACCTAACTTCATAGTCATGACTTCTTTTTGCTTGAGCTATCAGGTTTCCCTTCAGAGGAGTACCTGTCTTTCGCTCAGCAATCCGAATGTCACATGGTGATGTTTTCTTATGCTTAGTTAGATCTTTAGTAGGTAGTATCGTCTACACCTCCGAACAAAGACGTGAGTCGTGAATTATCTCGCTACTTCTAGCGTAGATTGTGAGTCCTCTCATTTACCATGGAGGTCTCTGAACTAGTTGTGCTGTTCTTGGTGAATCAGCAGTAGACAGAACTACGTATTGTTGTTCTGTCACTAGATGTCATTGTGTCTGTTACTCGATTTCAGACACGAATGAAGTAAAAGTCATTCATGCTGAAACGAGCAGATTGATACATTTCTGCATAGTCAACACGACCGTAACGTCAGATATTCATACGTGCTTCTTGTTATAACCACAATGAACAGCGCCAATTTTCTTGCGTATAACGCTCTTTTTATGGCGCATCCAATTAGCTTTTGATTTGACTAATTATGAGGATAATCGAGTTCTTCCCCGCCTCATTCACGGAAGATGATTGGGAACGATATTTCCCCTTACGAATTACGCTCTCCTCTCTTCCTAATTATCACGCGAAATAATTCAGTTGTGAAATGCCACAATAAAGAAAACAAATCATAATTATTCTATTATTTTGATTCCATCTTACTCGCCCATCTCTTTCTTAATGCTAGTCCAAAATTCCGATGTCGGAGGTTCTGCAATCAATGCAATAGCATCTGCCTTGTGTTTTGCATCAGGGTTATTTACCTTAAATTGCATTATCTCCATCTAAAAGCCTCCAAGAAATTGCGTAGGTATCATCAAACATTCCCATTTTCTAGGAGCGACATACTATTTTCTACATAAAACCTTTAGCTACATCTTGCTTTGTAAAACAAACTTAAAACACGATACCATTTACAATACACACCTAATTGATTTCTAAAAGGAGAGATAAGTATTGAAAATAGTATACAAAAATTGGGAACCTGATCAAGGTCTTGAGGACGCCCAAGAAAAAATATACACAACAGTTTCTGGATTGGCTGCACAAGCAGAACAAATTCGAGCACGTAACATAGAACGAGGAAACGAAGCTACAAAATATGCTTTGACAAAAGAAGGAGAACCTTTAGCCTATGTGACTTCATACGAATATCGTGATGATACAAATAGAGTAGGCATTGGATATCCATGGTCTATGGAAGACTGCCCTACAGAGGCTAAGGAGAAAATCTTCAACGAGTTAATGGAACACTTGAAAGCCAAAGATGATGTTGGAGAGATTCGAACATCAGTCGTATTGGCATCAAAGATAAAAGATGAAATGGTGGAGTTCTTCGAAAAGAATGGTTTTACTGAAGTAGAACGTGGATTTAGATACACCACAGATCTTGACGTTGTTGAAACCTCAAAATCAAAAATTACCGGTCAAGCTGAAAGTCTGACAGGTCGTGTGGCCACAGAAGAGGACATTGATGTTCTCTATGAAGTTAGCATGGCTGACGATTTCACAAAGGGTGCATTCCCAAATGAGGAAGCGTGGAGAGCCTATTTCAAAGATAGAGTGTTGAAGGACGGACATGCTGTAATCGTTTTTGATGGTGACAAAGCAGTTGCTGCAAGTGCTCCACTTCGATACAAGCCCGATGGAATATTCCTATCCGGTGATGAAGAGAGAATCATCATGAGATTTACTTCAATAAGAACTGGATACTCAGATTTATGGCATAGATTAGTAGTAGAAGTTGCAAAAGAATGCAAATCAGCAGGTTGGACAGATATTCCAATTCGTGTAGGTTATGGTTATACTGCTAGTGGCCCATCTGCGATTGGACTCGCTCAACTTAAACCAGAAATTGAAGCATACGATATAGGATTTGCTTTCAAGAAAGAATAAGATTTTGAATTGGTGAGCTTGTTTCATACAAGCTCATATTTCTTCACAGTGGAATGGTATAACGTTTCTTTGATAAAATTCTCAGTCATCCATTAATGAATAGCTAAAAGAATCAATCACAGTGTAATCATTACGTATGAGTCAAACTAGCCCAGACGATGTCTTGCTCTGAATCTTGCCAATGCTTCCGGACCCGTTCGTCCAAATCTCTCATCAAGTTCTTTCTTTGATATTTTGACAATGGATGGCCTTCCATGTGCACAGTGATACTTGCCATCAGTTTCAAAGAGGTTAGCAATCAATCGCTTCGCCTCTTCATGTCCTATCTTCTGTCCTGACCTAATTGCTGAATGACAAGCAGTTACCTTCACGAGTTCATCCATGAACTGCTCCACTGCATCCTTCTCACCAATGTCTAGGATTCTATCAACTAATGCAATGAGCTCATCATCAGAAACCCGCTTACCTAGAATTTCAGGTACTGTTGACACCAGCACCTCATTACCTCCGAAACTTCCTACTGTGAATCCCATTGTTTCCAAGGTCTCGTCAAGAGCAAGAATCTTCTCTGCTTCGCCTACTCCCAATTTCAGGACAATGGGCTCCAGGAGTTCTTGGACTACAACATCCCCATCATTCACTTGATTGCGTAACTGCTCGTACAGGATGCGCTCATGAGCTGCATGTTGATCAACTAGAACCAATCCTTCCTCTGTCGCTGCAACAATGTAGACCATGTTCACCTGTCCGAGAATGTTGAAGATACTACCCAATTCCTTGATATCGAGGTCTGGTTCAGCGGATGGAACTGGTTTCACAAGGATAGTTTCCTCAAGAAGTAGAGCACGTCCTTCAGCCCGTGCAGAAGATGCATCATGGAATACTGTAGGCTCATCAACTTTCTCAGTATCCACAAGATCTTCCAAGGTTTCGGGTACTGCCATTGGTTCTGAATCTTTGAGGGCATTGGAAAGGATATCTCTGAGAACATTTCTCACATCATCAAAGTCCTGTATCCTTACCTCACGTTTAGTTGGATGCACATTGGCGTCTACTTTTGCAACATCAAGTTCAATATCTAAGGCACACATAGGATACCTGCCTCTCATCAAGAGTGTTGAGAAGGCGGCTTCAAGTGTCTTACTTAGGCTCTGATCCTCAATAGGTCTCTTCCTCACTGAAAAGAATTGACGACTTCGATTTCCCCTTGACATAGTTGGATCAGTGATAAAACCTTGAATGTTAATCCCTTTCTTCTTACGCTTAATTTCAATAAGGCTACTTGCTATATCCAGTCCCCATAGGGAGAGAACTCTCTCCTGTGGGTTCTGATTACTTGGGCAATCGAGCACAAGCTTTCCATCACGAATAAATCTGAAACCAATATCATTTCTGATTATTGCGTGCTTCATTACTGCATCTAAGACCCGCTGACTCTCAACACGCGCGTCTGACAAGTGCTTTCTTCTAGCAGGGACATTCTTGAAGAGCTCAGAGATCTCGACTCTGGTTCCTTGCGCTCTTGATGCATCAGTTAGGTCGGGTATCTGTCCTGCTGATGATTTAATTCGTGTCCCAATCTCTTCATCTTTGTATCGTGTTACAATGTCTAGATCTGCAATTGCTGCAATGCTTGCCAGTGCCTCGCCTCTGAATCCATACGTGAATATTGAATCTATGTCCTCTCTCGACTCAATCTTACTTGTGGAATGCCTGAGTGTACAGACCAAGCAATCCTCTTTTTGAATTCCTTCTCCATTGTCTGACACAACAATAGAGTCAATTCCACCTTTCTCAATTTGGATCTCAATATTGGTTGCTTCAGCATCGAGAGCATTTTCAATGAGTTCCTTTACAATAGACGCAGGATTCTCAATTACTTCTCCTGCAGATATGAGAGAAACGAGTGCTTCATCAAGAACATGGATTTTTCCCATTGTTCACACCCTACAATCTCTTGGGAGTGTATACAGTTTCGCCGCCTAGAATTGTCATCTCAATTTCGATGTCCTTAATTCTTTGGGGGGGTGTTGAAAGAATATCATTCGAGAGAACTGCGAAATCCGCTCTTGCTCCTTCTCGAATGATTCCAACAGTTCGCTCAATGAAGGATGCATAAGCACTCTCTCTCGTATAACACCTAAGGGCTTCTTCAACAGTAAGACGGACCTTTGGATTGGGATGAGTGGTAGCAGCCCAAATGCCGTACAACGGCCCAAGTGGCATTCCATCTGAACCAAAAGCCAAGTGAGCACCATTATCAAGAGCAGTTCTAAAGGCGTTCATCATGTCTACCCGTTCACTATCGAAACGTTGGTCATAGAGTCCGCCCTCAAGTTGCCATTTGGAAACGAAATTCGGTTGCATTGAAAGAGTGATTCCAAGGGATACTGCTCTCCGAATCTGTTCTTCGCTGATCATTTCAGCATGTTCGATCCTATGCCTCTGCCCTCGTACTATTGCCTTTACATCATCCTTCAATTCCTCAAACGCGGATAGAACCATCTCGATTGCTCTGTCTCCTATTGCATGAGTGACCGTCTGGATTCCGCCTGTAATTGCCTTTCTGATGATTTTCAAGTATTCTTTCTTTTCGATGAGAAGAATACCTAAATTACCCTTAGACCCTTTGAAGGGTTTGCTAACTGCAGCAGTTGCTGCACCGATAGATCCGTCTGTAAATATTTTCAAACCGCCGATTCTTGTCAAGGGTGTGCCCATTCCAGTTGTTATGCCTAGTTTGAGTAGATGATTGAGTTGTTCCAATGGAATATTAACAACTATCCTGGCAGTCAACATATTTTGACGCTCAACCTCGCGGATGTGTCGTAGATAACCTATAGCCACATTGTCAACAGCTGTTGTTATTCCGAGAGATGAAGCAATTCTAGTTCCAGCTTTCACTCCATCTTGAATCTCTTCTGGAGTTCCATGTATCTTTGTGCTCATTCCTTCAACATCTTTGAAGACTCCAATAGGTTCTCCAGTCTTATCTCTCTCAACACCTTCATGTTTCAGATTTACACCAATCTTCTTTATCCCCAGAGTATTGGTTGACATAAGGTGTCCATCAATTCTTATGGCAACAACTGGCTTTTCCTTGCTTACTTTATCCAAATCCTTAGCATTGAGATATCTCTTCGTTTTCCACGTACTCTCATCATACCCCCAACCAATTATCCAATCGCGATTAGGATTCGATTCGGCATAAGCTTGAAGCATCTCTATTACTTCCTGCTGGGAGTTTGTTTTAGTGAGGTCCGCATTATGTGATCGAATACCAGTACTTGTAAGATGGGTGTGTCCGTCAACGAAACCAGGAACGATGGTCTTTCCTCCTAGGTCCATGACACGATATGCATGAGGGACTAGGTCCATAACATCATCTGCATCGCCGACTGTGATAATCTTGAAGCTCTTCACAGCCAGAGCTGTTGCTCGAGGCTTCTCAGGATCCATCGTTATGATATTGGCATTGACAACTACGAGATCGGCCTCGACCTTCATCTAGCATTTCTCCTTCTAGAATCTCACACCTAGTGTATATCTTTCTTGTCTATGATTCATCCAACTATTAGCCTATTTCGGTACCTTCTCCCAGTCTGCAAGGAATTTTTTAATCCCTATATCAGTTAGTGGATGATTTACCATCTTGTCCAGTACTGAAGGTGGGATTGTGGCGATGTCAGCTCCTAACTGAGCAGCTTCAAAGACATGCAGAGGATGTCGAATACTTGCAACTATTATTTCAGTCGCATAACCATAATTGGAGTAGATATCTGCAATATCAGAGATTAACTGCATCCCGGTGTGACCTATATCATCCAGTCGTCCTATGAATGGGGAAACGAATGATGCGCCAGCCTTTGCTGCAAGCAATGCCTGATTCGAACTGAAACATAATGTCACATTGGTTTTGATACCTTCCTCAGCACAGATCTTCGTGGCCTTCAGACCCTCCCAAGTGAGAGGTATCTTGATTGCAGCATTTTCAATCCAAGTATTTAGCTCACGTGCCTCTTTGAGCATACCTTCTGCATCTTCAGATATCACTTCCAGACTGATTGGTCCTTTAACAAAGGATGCGATCTCATCGATAACCTCTCTGAAGTCACGTCCTTCCTTTGCAACGAGACTGGGATTGGTTGTTACACCATCAACCATTCCTCTCTCGTGTGCTTTCCTAATTGCATCAACATTGGCTGTATCAATAAAGAACTTCATTCTACTCAACTCAAACCAAGGAATGTTTGAGAGTGGGTTCTGGAGGAGTCATATATTACGTTGTCTATGGGTCCCAAAAGCAGGTCATTTGCAAGCTGCTCTGAGGTCTCTGATTGCTTGAGCGCTATCCTTAGCTTTGAAAACTGCAGAACCTGCAATGAAGAAGTTTGCTCCAGCCTCAAAGAGAGGGCCAATCGTAGAGGTGTCTACTCCTCCATCTATTGCAATATGAACTCCCGGTTTTTGTTCATCAAGTAACTTTCTCAGTTTCCGAGTCTTTTCTAGGGCATTGGGGATGAATTTCTGTCCACCAAAACCCGGGCAGACGCTCATCAGCATAACTGCATCTAGTTTGTCAATCAATGGCTCGATCCACTCTACTGGAGTTCCTGGATTGAGTGTGATGCCTGCCTTTCCTCCAAGGTCTGTAATCAACTGAACAGATCTATAGACATCATAAGAAGCTTCGATGTGTGGATATATGAGTTCCACTCCCGCTTCAATGAATTTCGGGATGTATTTGTCAGGATTTGTGATCATCAGGTGAGCATCAAGAGGTTTCTTGGTAATTCTCTTCATAGTTTGGGCAATCATTGGCCCGTAAGAGATGTTGGGGACGAAATGGCCATCCATTATGTCCAGATGAAAATAATCAGGATTTCCAGCTTCTGCTTTTCTGATATCCTCTTCAAGCCTAGCAAAGTCTGCAGAAAGAATGGAGGGGGAGATTACTGGGTCCATGATTCAAAACACCTTGATAGGTACGACTCCAGAATCTCTCGTCCTGTATAAAAGATTCTCTCATCAGACTCATTTCTAATCTTTGAGCAATCTTGATACGAAACGATTAGCTATTATCGCAATCAAGAACGCCAGACCTGCTTGAACTGAAAGACAGAAGATATGAGATCCCGTAAGAATCATGGTCACTCCATATCCCACTAGGGGAACAATCCCAACAAGAGCTGCAATGATTCCTGCTACAAAGACTAACTTGCTATTTCCTGTTATTGTAATCGCCACTGCACGTCCACCGCCTTGTAGCTTGTACATTACTCCGCCAACTAGGATTGCTAGTGCGTATCCAGCTGGGATTTGAGCAATGGGAATCAGCAATAGAGGTGGTGTGAACAAAGGTTGCAGAGCGAGGATTATGATAATCATCACTAGGCTAACGATATATATTGGGAATGCAATGGCAGTCTTCGCATTGAGAGTCATCCTCGTACTCTGAGGTAGACCTTCCTGAATGGATGCTCCCTGCGAGTCAAACATGAGGATAGATACTACTGAAATTCCCGCGAATAGATTGGCATATTCAACTGCAGTCAGAGCAGTCATACTACGAACTCCACTACCCCAGAACGCAATCATAGGATACATCATGAAAGCTAGGAACAATGGGATGACAAAGACAAACGCTGATCCAATATTCTTAGTTGCCAGTTTGATGTCTTTATTGACTAAAGCCCTTATTGGAGATGTGACTTGAATCTTTACCTCACTAAGAAGACCAATCCGGCCCTCAGTAACTCCTCCAATGCTGATCTCTCTCAAGGCTCTTCCCGCTCTTCTATATGCAACCATTGCAACAAAGCAGTAGACAACTGTTGCTGCTAAACTTAGCACTACTGTTTCAAATGCAAATGTCGATCCAAATGCTGCTGTAGAACTAAGAAAACCGAAAGAGAAAGGAAATATCAACGAGAGAAAAGTGTAAGCTATAGGTCCTACCGATGTGGCAAATTGAACAACAATACGCACAACCTCTGGCATTATGTTCCCAATCATGTAAACACTCAGAAAACCAAGCACCAGACCAAATGTAGCTGCAAGTCGTACAGCAGTTGACATCCTTGACTCATCTGCGCTATGTGTTTTCTTGTGGAACCATTTCGCGAATCCTAACAAAGCTCCCATTGAGATTGAAACTGTAGCTGCGCATCCGATTAAAGCAGTAATTGCAGCCAATGGTCCAAAGATGAACAGTGATGCAATTGGATAGATAGTCACCAGAAGAATCGCTGGTGCAATGAAGACTCGTGTGAATGCAAGAATTGAAAGACCTTCAAGATCTTTCTTACTGAGAGGAAGTGCACCTGGTAGACGCATGGCACCAGAAACAAAGAACCCTGTTGTAGTTGTCAAGTTCAGAAAGAAGAGAATAACGAAACTGAACAGTAGGAACAATCCAAATCCTAATGCCATCCTGATTTCAGGATTTCCAACAGATGAATCGAATCCTACCATAGCAATCGTAATTGCTGCTAGGGTTATGACAAGGAAAGTTGAAAGCAGGGTGTTGATCCTTGATGAAGATCTGATCTGCCTGGCCATCTTCTCTGGATTCTCTTTAACCCTTGATAGATTAGTCGGATTTGTTTCAAGATATCCTTTGAACCTAACCTCAGTAGCGATGACTCCTGCAAGTCGCCATCGTTCTGAGAACTTCATTCTGAAAGCGCCCTCCTAAGAGCTTCCACTCCGACCCTGACCTCATCCTCTTCTTCAGTTAATTTGAGAAAGATATTTTCTAGAGAAGCATCGTCATCCTGAGCCTGTGTTCGCAATTCTGCAAGACTGCCCATTCCAACGAGGATTCCATCATCGATGATTCCAACACGGTCTACGAGACCCTCTGCAACCTCCATGATGTGTGTGCTAAGTAGAACTGCTCCTCCATTCTCGACGTGGATTCTGATGATATCCTTCATGATCTTTGTAGTTCTGACATCAAGTCCAGAAAATGGTTCATCCAAAATGAGCAATTTGGGAGCATGCATCAATGCTGCAATTAGCATCGTCTTCTGCTTGTTACCTTGAGACAATGTGACAATCATTGTGTCATAGTACTTTTCAAAATCAAGTGCTTTTACGAATTCTGAGATTATCCTAGTCATCCTTACTTCTGGTAATTCGCGGATACTTGTGATGAAATTGAATAATTCTCTGGGAGTCAGAGATTCATAAAGCTGGATCTCCTCTGGAACATATCCTACGATTTTCTTCACTCCGATGGGATCATCACTTGATGATACAGAGAAGACCTCC
>DAOWDY010000216.1 GCA_030638785.1 Candidatus Thorarchaeota archaeon | reverse complement strand
TCCGTGATTGAACCATAACTGGGTCCCTAGAGACGGAGAGTAAACAATGTACGTGTCTGACTTGTTTGCTGAACAATAGCCTACTGCAAAACCATACTTCGGGCTCATATGTCGAATACTGATACGATTCGTTGATGCAGTGTGCAGCAGAATCTGCTCCATCCTTGTTTCAGCAATTCGTTGTGCCTTGCTCACTAACGGACGAGACACCTTCAACTCTCGGGCTATCTTAGACGGAGGGATTTCCTGTCGTCTTTTCAGCCAAATGAGTTCCTGCTGTTTTGTCGGAAATCTGAAGGACTTCAAATTAGTACCCACAATATGGAATTAACCAGATTTGGTTAATAATAGACGCGCGTCTATATAAATCAACTGTATATCATTTAGCTGCTCGAACTGTCAGAAGCATCTGTCAGTTTGGGTTCATCTCCCCACACATGAGTGATTTCCTTGACAGTCGCAATAGTAATATTTCTGAAATGTTCTTAATTGCTTCAGGTGACTTATAGTGGGGAATGAACAACCAGTCTTGAATAGAAGTTTCATTGGAAAAGAATACAGAACATCTCCACAACTTGCAAAAGTCGAGGATATGATGAACTATGCTCGGGCAACCAATGAGGAAAACTCACGATACTACGACAGTGAGAATCCTGACAGTTTCCTATACCCTCCTCTATATCCTGTTACTTTCTTGCCAGGGATTCTTAGCTTACTGGTTGATGATTCAGAAGAGATGAACCTCAATATCCTAAGAGTGGTTCACGCAGAACAGGAGATATGGTGGAAGGAGAGAATTATTCCTGATGATGAAATCATCATTGAAGCGAAGATAATGAATATTGAGCAACGCGGCAACAATGAAATTCTAGATTTTCAAATCTACTGCAAACGTGAAGATGTCGCTCTTGTGGAGATGAGGTATAGGTTATTGTTACGCGGAAAGAAGAAGATCAAAAAAACAAGTCAAAAGTCCACAAATGAAACTACGAAGAGTAGCAAGATGATTGCTCGGAAAACAATCCAAGTGACTGAAGACCAAGGACATAGATATGCAGATGCATCTGGTGATCATAATCCAATCCATATCAGTGACGAGATTGCTCAGAGTGTAGGACTTCCTAGGGCTATTCTTCAAGGATTGTGTACAATGGCTTTTGCATCTCAAGCAATTGTGGATGAATTACTAGATGGAAACTCATCTCGCCTACGGCACATGAAGGTGCGATTCTCGAACCCAGTCTTTATGGACGATGCTCTCACAACTGAGATTTACGATGTGGGAATATATGAGGGCGAACTCAAGGAGGTTTCTTTTCAAACTAAGAATGCCTCTGACATCCCTGTTCTCATTCACGGTCTAGCGAGGTATTCTGAATAGCTGCTTCTAATTGATATCTCATTGATTGTGAATTACTAGCAAATGACCACGTGTGTCAATTGTTGAACACATCATCCTTAGCAGGTTCTTCTTCACCTTCTTCTTCCCAAACCTCAGTGATTTCCCTTACAGTGAGTCTAGTTAGAAGAAGTGCAATTATCCCCGGTATTGGCAATGGGATGTTAATTGGTGGCGGATAGCCACTGAAGGGAGGAATGATGACCATGATTGCAACTTGAATAACTAATACAATAACTAGCCTGATAGCATAATCATATCGAGTCCAGTTCCCCTTCTTTGCGGCATCATATGCAACCTTTGCGATGTATACGCTTGGACCATAGTACATGAAGTAAATGAGTCCGAAGGGATTTACTGCGAAACTGAGATGATCTGGAGTTGAAAAAATGAATTGCCAAAGCGCAGCATTTGATACAATTGTATAGGTATCAGCAGAAATATACTGGTACATAATTGTAAATGGTAAGATCAAGCTCAGTACAAGCAGTAGGTATGCTACTTTCTCAGTGAACCAAAATCCCATGGTATTTTCAACTCCTATATCTAGGAAGTCAATAACTTATCGCTTTTAATTGATTTGTCTGGGAAGACAGCTGTGTAGTGATTCACTCCGACAGGATCCTTGAGTGAAAACGGTTTCTGCCATTCATTATGTGTAGGAGAACCAAAGCAAACATCTGCAGTCAAATCGGACAGGTCGAAGATCAATGAAAATAGAGTTCCAAAGAAATCGGTGTAGTAATGCCCGGAGAGACCATCATAGATCTCCTTTGACAGCATATCGCGAAGAGTTTCTTTCGATATTTGGGGACTTACGTTCTTGAGAGTGGATTCAATCAGTTCACACCGTTTCTTTGAGTTAACTAGGATCCAGTCACCAGCAAACTCCTGGTACTTCTCCATCTCAGGGAGCTTGTAATGATTTCCTGAGAAGAGGTAAGGTTCAGCAGATTCATGGTTTATCTGCTTGATGGCATAGGTCCCATCAAAGAACTGCACAAGTGCAGTGTTGCTATCCTTGTCTGTCAACAAGAAATTCCAGAAGCCATTTACAGGCACTCTTTCAATGTACTCAATAGCCTCTGATACAGATTTGCAGTTATCCAACAGAGAGCGCACTACTAGAAAGAATGGGAATCCCTTCTTTGTCGGTTTTGTCTTGAAGGTCCCACCACCCGAAAAGGTCACACAGAAGCCATGTTCATTCATACCGTCATCTCGGAAGAGAAGTAATTCCGAAAATCCAATATGTTTCGTCTTGCCCTTGATTCGGGCTGTACACAATCGAAAGTCGTTCATCTCTTGATTGAACTCATAGCTTCTTCCGACATAGGCATGGCCGTTTTTCGTAGCTGATGATAGGACAGATATCTGACTGCAATTTCCAGATTCGTAAATTGGAGAACCATACATAGGCAGCTTGTCTGGTTTCACGCCAAGACTCTCGGCAAGACCAGTCAATTCTTCGGTGATCCCTGGACAGAATTCTTCGTAATGGTGCTGAAGATCCTCAAATCTATCGAAACCCAATTTCTTCAAATCCACGTTCCCTGAAGTATAATGCT
>DAOWDY010000154.1 GCA_030638785.1 Candidatus Thorarchaeota archaeon | reverse complement strand
TCTGCTGCCATCCTCATTGCGTCGCCAAGGTTTCGTGGTGCAGGTTCAGCAGGTCTACCTGGAAAGTGTCCATCAGGGTTCGAATTGATAGTGGTTATTCTGAAACCGAACTCACGAAGAAGATGTGGAGTGTAATTGTATGCCGCACCATTTGCTATATCAACTAAGATTCTTACTCCATCACTCTTTCCGCCACGTTGTAAAAGGAAGTCCTTGACTCTTTTCAGATATGTTTCTCTAATATCCCAGTTCGAAATGATACCTACCTTTGACCACTCTGCAACCAGAAACTGCCTATCCGCAACACGACTCTCAAGGAATACTTCTTCAGATCGAATGAACTCGCGGCCTCCAACAAAGAATTTGAAACCGTTATCAGCAGGTGGATTGTGACTGGCTGTGATCACCACCGAGGTTGATATACCTGATAGTGTGCTATGAGAGGCTACTGTAGGCATGGGAGCACCACCAAGACGTACTACATCACTTCCTGTAGAAACTATTCCAGAAACGAATGCATTCTCAAGCATTGCTCTGGAGGTTCTGGCATCGGTTCCGACACCTACTGTGCCCTTACCTTCAAGATATGTACCCAGAGCTCTTCCTAAGCCTAGAGCAAGGTCAACAGTGACTTTGTCTTTAATTGCTCCACGTATTCCACTGGTACCAAAGATTTTGGTCAGTCAAATCATCTCCTAGTTAGTTGGTAAGGCAAGGTCTACAATATCTTTCGCAGTTTCACCGATTCTGAGAAGACTGTCTACAACATCAAGTTGCGCTTGTGCTTCCCCTTTGGGTGTTGAGATGATCTCCTGCCTAATCTTTCCAATTATTTGGATAATCTCCTTCTCAGCTGCTATGACCCAAGCCACTTTTTCGGAATCGAACTTGAATAGGTTCAATACAGACTCTGAATGCATCTGCTGTACATGCTCTGCTATGGCTTTCATCTTCTTTCTTTCTGTGCCCTCTAGAGGTATAGCGGTCCTTGCGGCAACATCAACAGCAAGATCTGCAATTCGTTCAATATACTGAGCAGCAAGACGTAGATCAAGTGCTGCAACAGGAGTGATGCCCATTGCTTCGGACATCCTTGGGTACTGGATTAAAGATCTCAGCTCACGGACAATCAAAAAGAAGAGCCGATCAACTTCCTCATCTCGCTCAATAACGCCATCAGCAAGATCTCGGTTTCCCTCAAAGTAAGATTCCGTTGCATCTTTGAGCATCCGTGATGTGAGAAGATTCATTCGCTTCAGAGCTTTTTTGACTGGCAAAGTAGAAGGATCAACCAGACACTGGATAACAATCTGGTTTTCTGTTTCTTCTGTGATCTCCAGAGCTACAAACCGCTTGATAATTTGCTTGAGCTCGTCCCGTTGATTGTTTGTGATGGGTTCTTTAGAGTTCACTCGGATTTCATCAAATCCAAGAAGATACTTACTTGTAATTGCCCAACGAAGGTTGGATTCCATGGGGACTTCTGTGAATCGAGTTTCTCCAGCCTTAGGTAGTCTGGGATCGATAATCAGACAACCATCTTCACGCTCTGCAACTACTATAGGATCCCCCTTCTTGAGCTTCTGTCGTTCAATCCAATCCTTTGGTAAGATCACAAGGAAGGACCCTCCTATCTTCTTACCCTCTACTCTTTGTCCACCTGTTTGTTGCAGACGTCTGATATTCATTTATTCCAACCTCTGATAGGACTGTATTGGCGCGTTTTGTGGTAGACTGATGAGACTAATACGCTTACCGCACAGCACGTACTATTTCATGTAGGCAGATGTTTAAAACGAATTCCCATCAATTCTCTTTGGTGACCGAGTGACAGCGATACTCCGGCGAACCCTGCTGAAGAAGATTGTAACATCTGGGTATCAGATTTCACCAGATGCACTTGACTACATAATAGGCTTAGAGGCACCTGAAGAAATAGTTGAAGTCATTGTTACAAAGAGCGATTCATCTGAATTTCCAGCTGTCCTATCAAGAGGGTTTCTGGCTTCTCTTGTTGATGAAATTCGACCACCTACTATTGAACATGAAATGATGCCTCCTGAAGAACAGCCATCTCATACATTGGAGATTGAATCCATCGAGGTTTCATCAGATGAAGACACAGGGTCACCAGATGAACGGATAATATTTCTCAAGAATCCCGTTTTTGACAGGGTGGGATCATCTGGTACATTGGAAGACTTTCTTGCTCTCTTCAAGGATAGATACAATCGAATAAAGAAAATCTACATGGGACGAATTGATACACAGGGAGCAGTTTCACCTTCAAGTGCAAAAACCAGAAAGAGTGATGCACGTAGAAGAAAAGCAGTCGCCCAGGGAGGTAGGCGGGAAAAACGAGCTCCAAGTCAAGTAGTGATTGGCATTGTGAGTAGTAAAAGCGTGTCGCGTTCACGTAATGTCATATTAGAGTTAGAAGATGCAGACGGTTCAATTGTATGTATCATACCGTCGGGAAGAGAGGGTCTTAGAGGGGCTCAGCTGCAAGAGAAAGGAAATTCAGTCTTGCTTGACGAAACTGTATGTGTTTCAGGATACGTTGACCAAGATGGTCGGATGATAGCAAATGACATCATCTTTCCAGACATTCCTACTGCAAGGAGGATAGGACGAGCTCCAAGGGATGTCTATGCTGCATTTATTTCAGACCTTCACATTGGTAGTGAGGAATTTCTTGAAGACGAGTTTGACAAGTTCATTGACTGGTTAAATGGTAAGGATGCAGACACTGCTGATAAAGATATGATTCAGGAGATAGAGTATCTCTTCATTGCAGGGGATATTGTAGATGGAATAGGGGTCTATCCAAGTCAGAAGGACGACCTGTTGATACCCGATATTATTGGACAGTATGAATTTGCTTTAAAGAAATTCAAGAAGATTCCAGAACGCATTACGACCATTGCCATCCCCGGTAACCACGATGCAGTTCGACAGGCATTGCCTAAACCACCTATCCCGAAGCAGTTCGCAGAGCCGCTCTACAAACTTGGTGATAAAATGATAATGATGGGGGATCCTAGTCATATACAGGTGGAAGGTGTCAGGGTGTTATTGACTCATGGCGACTCCATGGATGATTTGGTTGTATCTTCTCCAGGAGCATCATACGTGTCACCTGCAATAGGAATGAAGGAACTACTGAAGAAGCGACATCTTGCACCACTCTATGGCGGTAAGACGGAACTTGCCCCTCTTCATCGAGACTGGATGGTAATTGATACACCTCCAGATATTGTTCATTTCGGACATGCTCATCATAATGCAGTTGACAACTACCGCGGCGTTCAAATCATCAACTCAGGAACGTTTCAGGGACAGACTGATTTCATGAGAAAACAGGGTATTATGCCAACACCGGGCATTGTCACTCTGGTCAATCTTAGGACAGGACAGCCAGATGTCAGGTTCTTCTACGATCTATCTCAACTGAAAAGAACATAGAACCAATCGATTTTGATGGTAAATGGTACTCAACCGAGGAGTTCCTTGGATAGTTTTGATAGGCGAGCATCCACTTCTAGAATAGTTCTAACGTGTTTCTTACTAACAGCAAGCCGAATCCTCTTAGTTCTGCCGTATCGCCCCTTTGAAACTACTGTTGTGTTTATGAGGCCCAGCATATCGAGCTCACTAATTAGGTCTCCAACTCGTCTTTGTGTAAGTGTGTCTATTGACATTGCAGTGGCAATTTCCATATATGCGTTGAAACACTCACCAGTGAATATGTCTTTTTGACCTCGATTGGTTAGTGCATACACTGACAACAGTACAGCCTTTGACTGTGCAGGTAGTGTCTTGACAGTTTCAGTTATTGTGTCGCGTTCCATGAACTTCTGAGCATCACGGACATGCTCCTGAGTGACATGGTTCTCACCTTTTCTTTCAGCAAGCTCTCCTGTTGTCCGTAGCAGGTCTAATGCTCGACGGGCATCACCATGCTCCTGCGCAGCTAGTGCGCCAACCAGATTAATCACGCCTTCATCTTGAATTACTCCTTCATTGAAGGCAAGTTCGACTCTCTGTTGTAAGATTCCTCTGAGTTGTACAGCATCGTAGGGCGGAAAAATTACCTCTTCTTCTCCTAGAGTGGACAATACACGGGGATCTAGGAGGTCTTTGAATTTCAAGTCATTACTAATACCGATAATAGAGATTCTGCTATTCTCGAGTTCTCCATTCATCCTTGTGAGGCCGTAAAGAATGTCATTACCCTGATTGATATCCCGTTTAACAAGACTATCAATCTCGTCAAGAACAGCAACGAAGATTTTTGGTTCGGAGTCTAATTTTTGCATAAGAATGGTACGAATCTCATCAGTTGGAAGTCCTGTGAAGGGAATAGCGGAACCATCAGGCATTTTTGCATTCATGGATTCACAGAGGGCTTTTAGTATTCTGTAATTTGTTGTTATTGTCCGGCAGTTTACATGAGCGCGCAAAGGAACGTTAGCCTCACTCTGTTTTGCTTTCGAGACTAACATATCAAGTACATACTTAGCAACAACAGTTTTTCCAGTTCCGGTTTTACCATAACAGAGAATGTTTGATGGTGGTGCACCACGTAGGGCAGGACCTAGAATGGAACCAATCCTATTCATCTGCTCCTCACGGAATGGTAAATAATTGGGTATAAAGGTCGCTCGTAATGCATTTCTTTCTTTGAATATCGCTTGTCCTTCGATGAATTTATCGAATAACTTGTCAAGCTTGGGTGGTTTTGCCAACTATCAACTCAACTCCGGTCATAGGTTCCACTGGAAATCCACTGGAATTGTTAGTATTTCCACTGGAGATTGCAATGTCAGATAAAGTTACGTATTACTAGAGTAGGTCTGTGTCAGTTTCGGAGAGTTCACCAAGCAAT
>DAOWDY010000218.1 GCA_030638785.1 Candidatus Thorarchaeota archaeon | reverse complement strand
ACGGTTATTGAGGCAATGATGTGTGGGCTTCCAATAATATCATCAAATGTCGGCGATGTTCCAAGCCTAGTAAAGCATAATCAAAATGGACTGCTTATTGATGATGTATCTCCAAAAAGCATACAGGATGCAATGAATATTCTACTAAATGACAAGAGCCTGAGAGATACATTGGGTAGTATGTCTAGGCAGATTGTGATTAGAGATCATGACAAATCCAAAGTTCTTGACAAGTTTGTTGGTCTGCTTCAAGAGGCAATAGAAAAGTAGCAGAGCATTGAGAGATAACACAAACAAGTCCACACTAACCAAGGTTTAGATACCTAGAATGAACTGCCAAATCTCCCGAGTGGACCGCCATTCTCAGATTCTTGGAAAGCTTCGAGGTAATCATTCATCCTGCCGATATCTCTCCAGCTCTCTTCGAATTTGTATCCTAGAACCTCAAGATCAGCACGTCGGATATCATTCATGAGCTCGGGCATTTGATACATACCTGTTGCAGGAATTAAATCCAATGCTTCAGGAGAAAGGCAGTAAATACCAGCATTAATCAGATATTCCGCGATGGGCTTTTCTACGATTTCAATCATGTGATCATTTTCATCGATTGTGGCCACGCCATAAGGAATGTTCATGCTGACATGTTTCAGAGCTACGGTTAGAGTTGCATTCTTGGATTTGTGAAACTTGATGAGCTGTTTCAGGTCAAGATTTGTCAAAACATCAGCATTCATCACTATGAAAGGCTCTTTTACACTATCGGAGAGAGAACTCAGGGGTCCAGCTGTTCCTCTACGTTCTTTTTCCTCAAAATACTGAATATCAACATTGAAATCAGAACCATCTCCAAAATATCCACTAATCACTTCAGCTTTGTAATTTACCATCAGAAAGTATCGATTGAATCCATAGTTTCGAGCTCTTGTGATGTTGATTTCTAGAATGGGTTTTGGTCCAATAGGTAACATTGGTTTTGGAACAACATATGTTAGGGGTCTTAGACGCGTTCCCTCCCCACCGCACAGGAATGCAATATCCACATGAAACCCGCCTATACATGTCCTGGTACATCTCTGAGCGAGGAGTGATTTTCTCTGTACCAATCGATTGTTCTCTTGATTCCTTCTTCTAGAGAAATTTCACTTGTCCATCCAAGTAATTTCTTTGCCTTTGAAGCATCAGCACAAAGACGTTGAACTTCACTCTTGGGCGGACGTACTTTAGAGGCGTTAAATACAATCTTTGCCTCTGATTTTGTGAGTTCAATTATCTTACGAGCTACTTGCTCAATCGTAACTTCAGTTCCTGACCCAAGGTTGATTACTTCACCAAACACTTTGTCAGCCTTCTCAGCTGCAAAGGCGATACCGCGAACAGTATCTGTTACATAGTTAAAATCTCGGGTTGGTCGGACGTCACCAAGCATAACTGCATTACTACTAATTGCTTGCGATATGATTGTAGGAATAACTGCACGTTCAGATTGGCGAGGGCCAAATGTATTGAATGGACGGATTGTGACGACGCGAGAATCAAAGGAACGGAAGAAACTTGCAGCAACCATGTCTGCACCAATTTTGCTTGCAGAATATGGTGATTGCCCCTTTAGTGGGTGTTGTTCATCTATTGGAACTTTTTCTGCGGTGCCATAGACCTCGCTAGAGGAAATGTGAATTACTGTATCAGTCTCAAGTATTTTGGCAGCCTCTAGAATATTCAAGATGAAGAAAATGTTATTCTCAAAATAATCTCGCGGGCTTCGATAGGAATACGGTATTGACACAAGTGATGCGAGATTGAAAACACAGTCAATATCCTTCATAGCTGCCCTGACGGTATCTGGATTTCTCATATCTCCAAAGGTTACTTCTAGATTTTCCGGAAATGGTTCAAGATACTTCAGATTTCCCAGGTAACCATCACTATTGTATCTTACAAAAGCTCTAACTCTAGCGCCCTGTTTAACAAGATACTCAGTCAGATGACTCCCAATGAATCCAGCTGATCCCGTTACCAACACTGATGCATCAGATAGTTTCACGTTCCTCGCCTCTTTGACCAACTCAAATCATGTGATAGCAGTTTATAATAGATTCTGTTCTTCTAACGGGTCACTTGGTGCCAAACATCTCGAAGCCCTTTCCATCTGAATAAAGCTGCATCGTCATCTCAAGATCTATTGCATTAAGTAAGATCTGGGACCAATCTTCGGATCCTCTGAGATGCTCTTTGACCATTTCTTCAATTCGATTGATATCAAGAATACCGCGTGATTGTGCACGTGGAGATAATAAGATATCAAGTACCCATTTTTGATATTCAGGACTTTTTCGTAGCATCCTATCTGGCGTAATCCAAATGTCACGCTGTCGAGTTTCGATACCAGTACGAGAAGCAATCAATGTTCCAGCTTTATGTGCTACTTTTCTGAAAGGAGTAGGTTTGATAAATTTAGAATATGCGCCCAGTAGAACGCTTTTTGGCGCGGTACGAGTGGACGCATCCATTAGGGCCTTGGGAGAGTATTTTTTCAAAATCCCAATGAACAGCTTGTGCTTACGGCGGTCTTCCGCGGGAACTGCCATTACTCTATGCATGAAATCACCTGTATAATAGGGTTTTAAACAATGAGACTCGGCCTCCACTGAAAGGGGTCCACCGATGGTATATCGTCTTACTCTTGACCTCACCATGAAGGTTTCAGCTAGAATGATGGGAAGCATGTCAGAGGGATATATCCTTAGATCGGATTTGATTGAGGACGTAAGGTTTTTCCTAAGATGAGAGGGAGAAGTTCCGAGTACCTGACCTACATCAGAAAGATCAATTACAAGTCCTTTTCCTAACAAGACATCAAGTAAGAAATCAGGGACAGGACCGGGCCAATCGTTATTTTTCATCCTCAGATAGTCCCCATGAAAGCTAGCACCCAACTGTGCATCTCCACCGAATCCTTCAAGGACAAATGGGGCATCAAGTTGCTTAACGACATGTCTGACAAGAGCAACTATGTGATTAGAAATCCCCTCAGAAGCCCACATATGAGCGAAGGCATTTGGAATAATATCGCTGGGGGAAATGGGATAGAAATTGAAATCGATACCATACCTCTTTGCTGTAGCTCGAGAAAATAGATGTTCTGGAAAACCTTCTACTCCAAAGTTCACTGCAGTAATATCCTTCCTTGACTCAGGAGGAGCCATGGCAAGGAGACCCCGTGAATCCATTCCACCAGATAAAAGGAGATGTGTTCCAGGAAGAATTCGCTTTGACATCATATTCTTGAAAATCTCACCACATTCGGTAACAGATTGTTTGAAAGGGACTTCAAGAAATTCAAGAGGCCAGTAATACCATCGCCTGAAATTCCATTCTTGATTTGGTTTTATCGATCTTTGACCTATTGCTCCATCTGGAAAGAGTTTGATTTCTTCAAAAAGCGTACGATCGTTAAAGATGATATGACTCGCCAAGTATTCCTCAACAGATTGTTTACTGATACGTTTTCTCTGCTCTGGTAAGATAGCTAGGATACCTCGTTGATCTGAAGCAATTACATCTATTGAATTTCCTGAGTGATAATATAGTGGTCGAAGTCCCCAATGGTCCGAAACAATGATCACTTGTTGAGAATTGCTATCAATCAAAATGATGCATGCATCACCGTCTATTGCTCTTGAAATCTTCATTGAATCTCCGGACAAACAAGCTTCGACTTTCTCCTCATCAGAAAGATTCGAGAAATTTAAACCAAATTCGACGAAAAGCACGTTGCCAATCTTAGCGACTCTTGAATCATTTGCGCGATTGTCTTTCTTCAAGAATATCTCGAAACCATCTCCCTGAATGATCTCTATTTCATCTCCTCTCAGCATCGAATGCGCAGATATTAGGGTTTCTTTGAATCCTTCAATGGGATTATCGCTAATTGCAAGTACAAATCGTGTCAAGCCAACTACCTCTAAGCACTGCTCAGCGGGGTCATATCTCCAGAGTATTAAACTTTGACGATGTTAGTTCTCATCTAACATTGTAGTAAGATTTCTAAAATATATCAGGAGGAGAGTCAAAGCAAAATGCCAATTTATTGAAGCTCGCACAGAACTCCCGAACATCTTTCTGGATTCGTTCAGGCGATTCATCTCCTTGAGACGCCCTATTAATTAGCTCTGCAACCATTTTCATATCGGTTTCTTTCATCCCCCGCCTTGAAGCCTCAGCAGTTCCTATTCTCACAAATGCATCTATGAATATTCCACATGATTCAAGTTTCCTTTTGAATTCAAGGCCTTGATCCGAAGGCATCTTCAATAATACTTGGTGAGATACACTTGGACCATATGGTTCGACTATGTGTACGGGATATCCGAATGCAGTTAGAGCGTTTCCAAGAGCTCTGGAATTCCTGACAACCTGTTTGGCATATTCTCTTCCAAACTCCAGCATTTCAACCAAAGCAAATCCAAGAGCTGCAATTCGATTTGAATGAACATTATCAACTAGAATCGTTCCTTCGTGATGACCGAATGGATGCTCGGATGTTTGAATCGAAAATTGATGTTGGATCTTCTCAAAAGTTTCCAAATCATTTCCTAAAACGATACCACCTTGTGGACCTGGAAATGATTTGTGAGTGCTACCAAACATCAAACTGAGGCCTTCATCGAAAGGTTGCTGAAATTGGTGTCCAGCAATTAATCCAAGTACATGGGATGCATCGTATACAACTGTTTGATCGGAAGTCGTCTTCTCAAGAATTTCTGATATAGGATGAGGATAGGGAAAAACACTTGCTCCTAATATGATTAATCGTGGATTTATTTCTGTTAGGAATTCATCAAAAGCTTCAAGATCAATATTCCATATTTCATGATTAAATGGCAAATACTTTGGCTTTCGCCCAAAGTACTGTATTTCAAAAGGATACCCTCCGTCATCACTGGACACCATTGAAACTACATCGCCAATTGATGAAAACACATTGAGGGCTGCTAAGTCACACATATTTCCACTAATGGGGGCGACACAAGCATATTCGCAACTGAAAAGATCCTTTGCTTGTAGTTCAACATATCCAATTACATCTCTTATTGTAGAATTTCCTCCATAAAACTCAGAAGAGTAGCGACCTGCCATGTCACTTGAGAGAGCTTTTCTAACTAGTGGAGAAAGCACATTTTCTGATGCTACCAGATTCAGGTTTTCGCTGCGTTTAGTTTCATGTTCGCGGAGAAATTCAAGGATTGTATCTTTATTGGACAGGTACGATTGTTTAGAATCCATATGTTGAAGCATCCAGTATTCAATTGAAGGATGGTGTAATTTACTGCGAAATTGCACCAAGGTTTTTTTGAGTAATTCGTTTCGCATAAGAATGATTCTGATTCAGGGGTTTCAGAAAATCAACCCTTAGAAAGGTTGAAAATAAGGAACAGCATCGATAGATTATAATTTTACCTTAGTCTGTTGCAAACGAACGGGAAATCGAACTGGTTGTGCAAAGATATGTCTGAAATCGAGACACCTGTGCAGAGGGAACGTATTAGCACAAATGTCTTAGCAGAAGGCTTAGCAAGAATCATCACCTTTGCTGGTAGTCTCGTTTCGTCAACTGTGTTGTATCGTTCTGTACAAGATATCCCAGCTTGGTCCGGAACCAATTTGGCAACAGTAAATCTTGTGACTCGTGTTTTTGCACTGATACTCCCTTTCGTACTGTTAGGTATCAGTGGAGCAGTATTCAGGATAGTTGCGGAATATAGTAACGATCGCAAGAAGTTAGGACATACCATTGGACTTTCACTAATGATGGTTACTCTTATCTTCATAATAATTTCAGTTCTGTCAATTGTATTTGGTTTGGACTTGCTTCTTCTATCTACACAGGAGATTGATCTTACAACTAATGAAATCAGGCTATTTTGGTTCACGATTCTGATAATGTTGCTTCCTAGTGCCTATACTCAAATTATCAGATCATCCTTTTCCGGGATGCAAGTGATGACTAGAAGTCTTATTCTGGATGTTGTTTCCAATACCATTAAAATCTCCGTTCTATTGTACTTCTACATCTTTCAAACTATTAGTGTACTAGATGTAATTTGGTTGAATGTTTCGCTGTTCTTGATTACCGCAATCTTGGGAATTTCAATTCTTCAACGAGAGATGAAGAGGAAGAATATTCCTTGGGGCTTTAAACCTGATAGGGAACTTGTGAGAAAAATATCGCGCTTGCTTCTCGTATTCTTTACAAGTTCACTTGTTCTTGCTGTAATGAATGCAGGAACCGTAGTTCTAACTGCTATGTTTGGATCTCCGAATGATGTGAATTTGTATGTTAATGCACAGGGTATTACTGTGAGTGCTCGAAGCATCCTTTCAGCTCCTGTTACGGTTTTGGGCGCGGTTCTCGCGGCAGAATATTCACTTGGCAAGATGGAAAGTGTCAGGGCGAAATTCAAAGACGGATATAGAATGATTATACCGATCTATACGTTTTCGTTTGTCATTATTTCAGCATTTTCATGGCCAATAACCCGATTATTGTATGGAGCTGTTGGAGTTGAAACGGTACCATACCTAATCTTACTTTCTTTCAATTTAATTTTCGTTACTATTCCGGGAATAAATGGAAGTTTACTTGTAGGTCTCGACGATGCGAGAGGAATTTTATACTGTAGCATAGTTCAGCTTTTCGTACAGGTAAGTTGGATTTTGATAGCCATGCCTATCCTAGGGGTCTGGGCATTAGCAATGATGTGGGTCGGATATATCCCATACATCATTTGGCAAACTTTCTATATGCGCAAGAAGCACAACATATACACAAATCCCAATTCAATCATTGGGCATTTCGCTGTCGGTCTTATCTTTGCTTTGATACTGAATGTTGCTATAGCTTTAGTTATCAATTTCCTAATCTCATTGGTAATTGCACCAGTCGTTGCAGCAGCCTTATCACTACTCCTTATTCCATTCATATGGTACCTGTATTTGGGAGTAATGTTTGGTTCGGGATTATTCTCTCAACACGACCTTGACAACATCAGGATATTCCTAAAGAGAATTCCACCCGCGTGGTGGATTTCAAAACCATATCTCAATCTCATTGAAAGTAAGTTAGGAAGAAAAGAGAGCTCACATGAAACATGATTGTTTTCTGTAGGAATTATTTTATTCGAAAATCGCCTAGAGCGGCATCAAATGTACTAGTTCCTGGATCTATTCATTATCTGCATGGTAAATTCCTCAAGTCCGGCCCAGAAGTCTATTTGCGGGTTATAGCCAAGATCTTCTTTTGCACGAGACCCTTTACAGTGAGAGATTTTTACCAGGGGTTGTTTTTCTTTCAGAAACACGATATCATCATTTGTTTTTCCAAAGATGGTCTGCATTGCCCTAGCGATATCAATTACAGGAATGGAAGATTTTCCGCAAATGTTCACGATTTTGTTAGCAATCGAAGCCGCCGAAACTGATAATACAATTGCCCTAGCTGCATCTTGCACGTGAACGAAAGACCTCTCGTGGGACCCATCACCGTTGATTGTAATGGGCTTGTTCTCTAATAGAGATTTTATAAAATCGGATATAATTCCAGGCTGGTTCAGTGGGAGTCCTGGACCAAATAGGTTGAAGAATCTTAGCACCACCCATTCCATACCCAGATTTGAACTAAGAATATTGACAAACTGTTCTGCTGCTAGTTTTGATACACCATAGGGATTAGATGGTTCTACATTCGATGATTCAGTTATTGGTTTTCCATCAGGACATACATAAACTGCGGCAGTTGAGGATAAAATGAAGCGTTTAGCATTTGTTTCTGCCACAGAAAGAAGAAGCCTAACAGTTCCTTCAGTATTAACTTTCAAGTATTCGAGTGGGCGTTCAAATGATTGAATGACTGAAGTTAAACCTGCAAGATGTATGACTGTATCTATTGACCTTGGGACAACCTTGCTCAATCCGTCCTTAGTGATATCAAAACCAATCACTCTAAGATTCCTATGTGAATCAATTACTGATGATTGAGATTGTGTGGCAGCAGGCAAATCCATTGCATGTACAATGAAACCCTCATCCAGCAGCTGCTGTGTAACTCTGCGTCCTAAGAACCCAAAGGCACCAGTGAGCAATATTTCTTTTGTTTGATTCAAATAGGAATACCACCAAAGCTATTGACCAAATTCATGAGTTCCTGCCTTATAATTATCTACTCGTCAACATTAGAGGAGAACTAACAGATATGTATCATCTACAACATCCAAGTAATCCAAACTCGTTAATCTGAAAATCGCAGATAATTACATTTCCGTTTGAAGACCGTAAAACACATCAAATGAGAAGGAATGAATTTCTAGAAGAATATGCATCCACTACAATTCATTGACACTCATTGCCATATTGAACAGAGTGAATTCGACCAAGACAGAGATATGGTGATTAATCAGGCAGGAGATGCAGGGATAGTTATCATCAGTTCATCTATTACATATGACACATGGGATAAGAATTTGTCAATAGCTCGAACGTATCCAAATGTGTATGCTGCAACTGGACTTGAACCGGTAAAGAATGAGGCAATCACTGAAGCGATAGATTGGATACAGCGATATCAATCCGAAATTATTGCAATAGGCGAAACCGGTCTTGATCATTATCTTGAAAGAAATCATTCTGCAAGAGAAATCCAAGAATTAACGTTTTCAAGGTTGATTCAGCTAGCGAAAGGTATAGGTTTGCCAATTCAAGTTCATTCTCGATCAGCTGGGAAAGCTGCACTTCAAGTTCTTGAGAAGAATGAAGCAGAGATGGTCCACATGCATGCATTCGATGGCAAAGCAAGTTTAGCCAGGTTCGCCTCAAACGATTTGGATTATTATTTCTCCATCCCAACTTCTGTTGTTCGATCACCTCAGAAGCAGAAATTGGTGAAAGCGATTAACATTGAAAAATTACTAATCGAAACAGATAGCCCGGTACTTGCACCGGAACGGGGAATGCGAAATACGCCTCTAAATCTTCCAATTGTGGTCAAAGAAATAGCTAGAATATTGAGAAGAGATGAGGACGAACTTCAAAAGATTATCTTAGAAAATACTCTACGACTCTATTCTAGGATTCGTTTCTGACCCAATCTCAACATATATCTCCGAACCTCTATGAGTTATATAACCATGACAATAGAACATGACCTTGGGAAGTTAGTTGAGGAGAAAACCTCAGAATATTCACGAGAAGAGTGGTCAAGGGCTCAGAAGGAGTCTAGCCTTCCAATCTATAATTACAGACTGGATCATGTTCGTCACGTTGTAGAGATAGCGAAGATACTCGCAGAGGAAACTGGTGCAGATCAAAAGGTGGTCATTCTGGCAGCATTGTTGCACGACATTGCAAAACCAGGAATTGTACAGGTACAACATCATGGTGAAAAAAGTGCTAAGATAGCTGAAGAAATCCTACGATCGAAAGGTGTAACTGATGATATTATTAGCAAAGTTTCAGACGTGATTCGGAAGCACGTCGGTCTGACATTGGATGAAGAACTTCACCCTGTTGAAGCACAGGTTATCTGGGAAGCTGATAAAATCGACAAGCTTGGGATAGTAGGATTCATTCATTTCATTGTAAATGGTGCTCGAATGTTTCCAGGCATGATGATTGAAGATATGGCAAAGGCTGTTCGAGAATCCATCCCTCTCGCTGAAAGGATAGCAGCGAGTATGTTTTCCACTAAGGGAAAGGAGATGTCAAGGATTCGTCTAGAACACCTGAGAGAGATTAGCTCGAAATTAGATTACGAAATATCTGAACATCACGGAGTTGAAATATACAATGAGTTGCACAAGTCTTAGAGCAGGCATCCTAACTATTGGGAATGAAGTCCTAGATGGTCTAGTTCGAGATACAAACGCAAACTGGATGGAAAAACAACTTATCGAATTAGGAGTTGAAATGCGTAGGTTGGCTTCGGTCCGAGACGAAATTGATGAAATTGGAATTGGACTGAGATTCCTAGCAGAGCATTGCGATGTGGTATTCACATCGGGGGGACTGGGACCAACTCATGATGATATGACACTGCAGGCTGTTGCTAAAGCACTCGAAGTGAACCTCAAAGAAAATCCTGAAGCATTGAAAATTGTAAAACGGCAGTACAAGATTCTTCATGAGAATGGAATAGTCGCTTCACCAGATATGTCAGAGAGTCGTCTGAAGATGGCACGAATCCCTGAAGGGTCAAAGCCTCTCAACAATTCAGTTGGTGGGGCACCAGGTGTAATGCTAAATTATCAGGGAACTACAATATTCTGTCTTCCAGGAGTTCCAGCTGAGCTTGAAAACATCTGGGAATCCTCAGTAAAACCTTGGTTATCGACGAAGGTTGTAGGATCCTATTACGAAGAAATCGTGGAATTCACTTTTATCGACGAATCGGTCTTTGCACCTCATATTGAGAAGGCTATGAGAGACCATCCGGGAGTCTGGGTGAAATCCATGCCAAAGAAATATGGTACTACAAAGGTCATGACGGTCTGGATATCATCTCGAGGTGCTCATCTGGATGAGGACAAGAAACGGGTTAAGGGAGCCATAAAGACTTTGGAGATATCCTGTGGACTATCGGCAAAAACTGTTGAAAAGTAGATTGGAATTCGCCGATAAGTATATTCACAGGTTTTTCTCTTAATCTTTAGATAGGCGAAAAGTGATGCAACTCGACTTTGTCATAACTCTACTAGATATTGCTGTCTTCTTCATTGCAGTGATCTATGCAGTACTAGTTCTAATAGTAGCAGATGTAGCACGTAGAAAGCTCAACATGGGATCAGATTTTACAAGAAAAATCGTTCATCTTTTCGCAGGCATAGCTATCTGGACTGTCCCATACTATACGCACTCGTATATGGCTACCTTTGTTGCACTTCTGTTTACCATCTTCTTACTTAGTGCAAGTAATGAGAGATTCAGTAAATTCTTCTCTGCAATGGCGAGACCTGAGGATGTCGAACATGGTAGTGTCAGGGGTCCTTTTTGGTACGCGGTGTCAATAACTGTTCTAACAGGAATCTTCACCTTCTTACAACTTGACAGCATCTACTTCATTGCTGCTGCTTCAATTCACATGATGATGTTTGGAGATGGCATGTCTGCTCCAATCGGGATGAAATATGGCAAGAATCATACCGTGGAGATTCTAGGTTCAAAACGAAGTCTACAGGGAACCGTGGCACTCTTTGTCTTTGCTTTCCTCGGTGCGATGCTATCGTTTTGGTTCTTTGGTATATTCAACTATGGAACTCTAGCACCAGGTGGAACCATACTGTGGACTGAGTTACTGATATTGGCATTCGTAGGTTCTTTGGCTGCTATGCTCGTTGAATTAGTCAGTCCAAAAGGAACAGACAATATCACATTACCTTACATTGCCTGTGCTGTAATGCTTGTGGTTGGAATGATGTTAGGAGTTGTCGTATTCTAACGGCCTGGATCAACAACAAGACGGTAGTAGTAGACTTTCCCTGCTGTAGGACTATCTCGCTCTATTCTTACAACCTCTCCAATCTTTGCACCAAGTACTCTAGCAGCGGGATCCTCACGAGCAATACGTGGTAGTTGAGTCTTCTTAATCCCATAGTGGTCTGTTACCAATTGGACCTCCTCTATTGAGGAAATGATATGCTTTGGTACTAGTTCATGTCCAAAAAGTTCGAATGAAGAATATCCACCCTCAACAAGTTCTACACGAGTCTGTCGAGCTTGTTTCTTGGCTGCTGGGGTGAACCTTGATCCACCGACAAGCATTCCTTCCTGAGCATTCTGTTCTTCCATCTCTCGAACGAGATCGCGAACAAGTGCTACTCCTACAACCTTAGGAATTTTGTAAATCCAGACAACTTTCTTGACGGTCGTACCACGATGTTCTCTTTCTGGGAGCATCATGTATCGATTCTCATACTCTAGTAGCTCACTAACCTTGAATCCTCTAAGTGTCAAGAGGCTACGTGTTTTGATTACAATGTCTGGAAGTTCAACCACAGATATTCACCCAAGTAAGCTGAATTGGGTTCCTCTTATGTCGGCATATAAGGCTTGTCAAGTGAATAATGTTTGGACATGTACAGGCTCTAATCATCAGTGTATTCACGCATGGGCTGATTACAGCATACCAGAGTCCCTGCTCCCGATTTCTGAACTACAATAATCTGTCGACAAATATCACAAACATATGTCGCTCCTTCTTTAGCCATTTTGAGGTTCCTCCAGCTGAGCCAGTATTTTTCTGAATAAGAGATTTACGGCGAATCTAGAAATTGTAAATTTCAGTGAAAACTGAAGCTCTAGTGATTATCAAGTAATCTTAGAATCTATTTGAGAATACCACGCATAGATACAAATACTCCGATGGTGATTTGGTTTAGTACAGGTATGAGGCGATTTGCTTGGCTGGATTAACTAAGGGAATGATTGCCGACGTAAAGAATGAGCAACAAATATCTCTGCCAGAAGTATTCTTCGACAACCCAATTCTGAAAGAAATGAAGGCAGCGATGGTAATTTACTTCGAGCGATCTGGAGAAGTTCGATTAATTCCAATGATGAAGCTTGGAGGCGCTCGAGTACGACTCGAGGTTGAAAAGGTAAACCCCGCTCTCATGCAGATTATGACTCAACTGTTTAAGCAGCATGACCTCAAGGTCCTGTTCACAACTGGATTCTGTTTCGAGCAGAACAGGTGTGTCTATGAGGTCTACTTTGAGGCAGAGGGGATAAAGGATAAGGAGTCGCAAATACGAACTACCATTGAAGGTATTCCAGGTCTCTTTGAGAGTGAGTTCGAGATTCTTGAACTCGGAAAAGGCTGGTAAGTTGCTAACCAAACCTGAGTGCGACAGTTTCCTTCACATTTGTTTCAATAATGTCTAGATTACTATTCAATAGAGATTCGAGGTATCCTCGAATGAATGCTCCTGGATAGAATGGACTTCCGATTACAATCTTGTCATCTTGAAGTCGAATTGAACCCCAACCAGCTTCCTGCAACAGTTTAAACACAAGTTGACGACTTGCCGGTTCAGTTGGATCTTGGCCATGGATAATCCTGACAACATCAGCAATAGGTGCTTGTTTTCCTGATGTCTTACCAAGTTCATATTGGTCATTTGGTGTTAGAGTTGAGAAGAAGACAGAGGAGATTGTTTCAGGTTCAAGAAGCACTCGAACGTCATTGACATATAGTCCGCGCTCTCCCCATTTGTTCACGGAGAAATCTAGATACCATCTTACTGCATCTTCGATCAACTGAGCCCTTGATCTTGAAGCTCCTTGTTCAACTAGTTTGTCGATTCTATTCTTCAGTGACAGACTAATAGTGACACTGATGATATCCTTGGTATCTTCTTTTCTGCGGCGAGAACCCTTCTTTCCCTTAGAAGACATAATCACATCCTCCTTTTCCCTAAAACCATTATAGTTTAATGTATAATCATATGGGATATTTGATTCTATTGGAATAATCTAGAATAAATGCGTTATTGTATTGTATCCACATAAACAATACACACTATGATAGAAACTTGAAGAGAGCGTATGACAAAGCTTAATGGCTCTCTTCGATGGTGTAGCATTAGGTTTTGCTCTTGTCACATTGCGAACTCTGGTTAGAGATTAAAGGTGAAGAAAAGTCGTTTCGTGTTGCACTTCTGGTTCCGGATGAAATCATCGTCCCTGAAGGCTACACGAGATGTGTGGGATATGATCATCCATCTAAGAAGAAATTTTACGTTTCTGATTGGTATCCAAGCATTGGTCCTGTGAAAGAAAAGATGAACGAAATTGCTCAATTCTATAATGACAAAGGAGTCAAATTCCTATTCTTTAGGGAGATAAGAAAACCTCTGTGTTAACTTGTTGATGTAAAGAAAAAGAATGTGAGGGGACTAGCCCCTCAGATGTTATGGTAATTATGGCACCGTAGGTAATGGCCATGGGTCGATGTATGGATTAATTACCAGTGCTGGTGCTGCTATCACGATAATTCCAACAGCTATGGCAGCTAGACCAATAATCACAAGAAGTGGAGTTGATGCGAATATTTTACCAATCAATGCAATGATGTTGATCATCAGGCCAAACAAACCATAGAAGAAGAAGAATAGCACTGCTGCTATGATAGCCATCCATTTCAGAGAAGTAATTTGGACGATGTACTCTCCGATAAATGCAGCACTTGTATATGGAGTTAACAGACCGTATAATGTGAAAGTAGTGAAGAGTGACGCTGCTATTGCAAATACAAAAGCCAACGGAAACTTGGTCAAGACTCTCATCACCAGGGCAAATCCAGCCAGAATCAAAACACCAGCTACTATTGCTCCACCGGGTTGAGTCTGAAACACTACATACCCAACAAGAATGTCCAGTATTCCTACGAAGAAACCAAGGATTGTACCTAATTTTACGATGATATCGAAAATGGTACCAAGCAGCGGAATTGGATCTGTAATGTTTTCTAGCAACCACGAAGCAGCTAGAATACCAGTGACAATCAGAATCCATCCCACTACCCATGGGTCAGCAAACCATGCCATGATTTCGCCGAGGGTCAAATCAAATACGCCAAATTGAAGCATTACTTACACCTCGTGCTTACTAATGCCCCATGAAGCATCCGTTCCTATAAACTATTCTAGAGGAGCCCCAGACCCATTATACTACTAGAGAACACAAATGCGATGAGATAAAGTAGAAGACAGACAAGACCGATGAGTATCGCTCTGCTTCCTCCGACCATTAGAGTATTT
>DAOWDY010000083.1 GCA_030638785.1 Candidatus Thorarchaeota archaeon | reverse complement strand
TGTCCGAGTTGTGGGAACACTGCTATCAAGATTGAAGTCTACAGGGACAATGGGCTGGCAACTGTAAAGTGTGGATCATGCGCCTTAGAAATGGGCATCGATGAAGTAAACACCTTGACTGAGGCTGTAGACATCTATGGTTCCTTTATCGACAAATTCTATGAGGCTCGAACTGAGGCATATTGAGTAGTACAGAACCCGATATTCAGCAATGGTTATAAGCGCAGGTCATCCGAGGTCGCTCGATTCCAATGCAGCTGACTCCGGACTTTGTTCAACAATTGATGATAGTTGCTCTAAATGCACTTGGCATTATAGCTCTCATGATTATTCTTGGATATGCTGTATACGGAATGGACACAGAAGAGGAGTAGTCCGATCTCTGGGAGTGACCTCCCGATGACACCCCATCACATACTTCAACTAGCTTTTGAGAACGTTGCAGGTCACATCTCCAATCTCGATGATGTGCAGATATTGGTACGAGAGATGTTGGAAGAGAATATCACAACTGAGGCGTGTATCAGCCTGCTAGAGAATAAGATGGCGGATTCCGAGGTGACCCTTGTAACGGACATTCGCATACTCCTTAACGAGATACACCATATTTTGCGGGAGAAGTCCCCCTGATGAGTGCGTTTCAAAGTCTTCACAAAGATATCACGGATTTTCTAGCAGTTCAAGGAATTCATAGTCCTACTGATATTCAGGAAAAGGCAATACCTGCAATACTTCAAGATCCAACCCACGCGCTTCTTCTTTCTCCAACGGGTAGTGGAAAGACCGAGGCCGCATTGCTTCCGCTCTTGAATGAACTATACAAACAGAAGAAGAAAAAGGACCTCTATGGAATCTACATACTTTACATTACACCGTTAAAGGCTCTCAATCGGGATGTATTCAAACGTATTGAGGCTCTTTGTGCACGCCTTGATATTTCTGCATCAGTACGTCACGGAGATACCACTCCATATGGACGTCGTAAGCAGGCACTCAATCCACCGAATCTATTGATAACAACCCCAGAATCGCTCCAAGCTATTCTTCCGGGAAAGAGAATGCGAGAACACCTCAAGACCGTCTTTGCAGTTATTGTTGATGAGATACACGAACTTGCGGATAGTAAAAGAGGCACTCAGTTGTCTATGGGACTTGAACGACTCACACGGATTGTTAGAATTCCTCCAATCAGAATCGGTCTCTCTGCAACGGTTGGTAATCCAAAAGAGGTTGCATCATTGTTAGGAGGAACAGATAGACCTGTTAGATCTATCTGGGCGGGTTATTCATCTAGAGAGATTGAGATGAGTGTGCAAGTACCAGTCCCTGATGATGGGCATCGCAGGCTTTCAAGTACACTGTCCTATCCATCCCACTCAGTTGCACGACTTCAAAAGATTGTAGAACTAATCGAAACCCACCAGTCAACGCTTGTCTTCACAAATACTAGGTCTTTTGCAGAGGTATTAGGAGCAAAAATGCGAGCTCTGAAACCGTCCTACGAATTTGACGTTCATCATGGTTCACTCGCAAAGGATGTTCGACTTGAAGCCGAGGATCGATTGAAACAAGGCATCTCTAAGGCAATAATTGCAACTTCAAGTCTGGAATTAGGAATTGACATTGGTCAGGCAGACCTTGTCGTTCAATATTCATCACCAAGAGAAGTTTCACGCGCTCTACAGCGTATTGGACGTGCGGGTCATTCAGTCGGAAAGATTCCAAAGGGCGTCATAATCGCCACCGTCAATCTTGATGACATTACAGAATCAGGTGTTATTCTTCGACGAGCACGAATCAATAAAGTAGAGAATGCTAGGATTCCTCACAAGTCTTGGGATGTTTTATGTCAACAAATCAACGGAATTCTTCTGGACCGTATAGAGATTCAATTTCAAGAATTACTCGAGATGGTTCAGTCCGCCTATCCTTTTCGAGAGGCCACTCCTGATGAACTGAAGAAGTTGCTAGAGTTCATGATTGACAGAAAAATGATTGTCCGAGATGGTGACCTCATAAAACGGTGGGGAAAGACTCGAACGAGTTACTATGAACACTTGAGTACTATTCCTGATGTTAGGCAGGTACGAGCTGTGGACATGGCTACAAGATCTAGCATTGGTGTTCTAGATGAGGACTTTGTAACTCAGAATGTTGAAACTGGGTCGGTCTTTGTGATTCGAGGTAGACCCTGGCATGTTGTTTCCATAGATGAGGAAACTGGAGAAGTATTATGCGCTCCAGCCACGGGAACTGAGAGCGAAGCTCCAAGATGGATTGGTGAAATGATTCCTGTGCCATATGATGTCGCATCAGAGGCGACAAAGGTCTGGAATCGGATTGTGTCAGATGATTCGGAGGAAAAGTCATGGTTAGAGAAAGAGTATGGGCTCTCTTCATTGGCTCAAAGACATGTTGTGCAGGTGGTGAAAGACGCTTATCAGAAACTTGGTGCTCTGCCTTCTGACGATTTGCTAGTTATTGAGAGCTTTGATGGCGGACTTGTTATTCATTCAGCAATAGGGACTAAGGCAAATGAAACTCTTGGTGTCGTCATTGCAGCACTGCTTACAACTCGATTAGGTACAGAGGTTGGTGTCGAACGAGACCCTTACCGGATACTTCTGACATCTACTGACAGGATCAAACCCCAACAGGTAGTTGACGTGCTCAAAGAATATGATGGCAAACAGGTTTCGGAGATCCTTAGATTGGCACTGAAACACACTCAGACCTTTGCTTCAAGGTTCATTCATGTAGGAAAGAGAATGGACATCATTAAGCGCGATTCCAAGTTTAGAGAAGTTCCTGTTAAGTGGTTAATCAAGTCCTACGAAGCAACTCCTGTATTCGAAGAGGCCATGCGTGAAGTGCTCAACGAGAAACTCGATGAGTCCAGAGTAATCAGGTTCTTTGAGAGCGTAGCCTCAGGGAAGATTGCTATCCATATTGCAAAAACAGATGCCCCGTCTCCCCTTGCGCGTCTGATTGTGGAAGAAAAGACTCGTTTCGAGGTTATGGGGGAGATAACTGATGAGAATGAAGTTCTACGAATGATGGAAGAACGCTTACTTGCGAAGAAATTCAGACTTGTCTGCATGGGCAAAGGAGACTGGAACTCTGTTAGAACCATATCAACTCTTGATGAGGAAATCAGATGTCCAATCTGTGGGTCCAAGATGATTGCAGCGATTCGACCATCTGAGGATGATCTTGTGAAAGTTGTTCGAAAGCGGATACAAGGAAAACCACTGAATAAAGAAGAAGAAAAG
>DAOWDY010000148.1 GCA_030638785.1 Candidatus Thorarchaeota archaeon | reverse complement strand
GAACTTGAGCCATTCTCGCCACTGCCGGTGTATCTATTGATGAACGGCTCGGATCACTTGTTTCCTCAGCCATTTGTACAAGAAAATGTGAATCGCATGAAGGAGGAAGGGATTGACATTTCTCTAGGGTCTCTCAATGATTATGTTGAGCATCTAGAGAAAGCAATCATCGAATCAGATTACATGCCACCAACATACATTGGCGAATTTCGCTCTCCTGCTAGAGCACCGCTTCTACAAGACACATATTCAGCTCGAATGTGGATCAAGCTTTGGAACCAGAGAGTTGAGGATATGTTGGTAAGGCAGGCTGAGCCTATCAGCACGTATCTCTGGTTATCTTTAGGTCATGATTATCCGACTAGCTATTTGAAAACCGCGTGGAAGTGGCTATTGAGAAATCATCCTCATGATTCGATATGCGGTTGCTCGGTTGACAGCACTCATGAAGAGATGAAGGCTCGCTTCTCATGGGCTGAGTCTATAGGAGAGAGCCTAGTCCAGAACGCGGTCAAGACTATTGAGGAAGGAGTAGATGAAACCAAATCCGCTGAACCGAGTGTTCTTGTTTTCAACTCAGGTGGGAGTATAGAGGCTCCAGTTTACTTTGAGTTTACTGTACCAAAAGAGCAGATGGTCAATGGAATACAGGCACCAGATGGAACAATCTACGATGTTCAACGTCTAGAATCAAGAGATGATGTTTTCTTTGAAACAACTGTTGGCATGAGAATGGCCAAGATGGGGATTGGTCTGTTACCCGGAAGGAAACTCATGAACTTCTACATCAATGATGTTGAGTTCTATGATAGTGATAAACCGGGAGTCCTTGAACTCCGATTTGTTTCAGATCGCCATCTTGTAGGTGACCTTGATTGGGAGGAATTCAAACGTAAAGCCCGTGAGTTGATTGCTAGCAAGCGATACAAAAAGGTGCATCTCATTGCAGCACGACCAACTCAAAATGTCTATGCTTCAGTAATTCCACTTCAACCTTGGGTGTTCACGAAACTGCTTCCTGTTGTAGACCAGCCTGATGAAACCCTTGACGAGTTACAGGTCAGTAACGAGCAGGTGAATAACAGATTTTATTCAGTGTCGTTCAATAAGGATGGGACATTGAGTGTCATCGATAAGAAAAGCGGAGTACAATATGATAATCTCCATATCTTTGAGGATATTGGCGACCGCGGTGATGAATACACGTTTGGAAGAGTAGATCCTGAGAAGGTCAAAATCACAAATGTGAAGCGACAGATAATAAACGCGGGTCCCATCTGTGGCGAGGTTCGTCAGAAGATGGAACTCGAAATCTTCGAAAGTCTTGATGACTCAAGAGAGAAAAGAACCGGTAAGGTTAGAATTCCTGTTGAATCTACGTTTAGGTTCTATCGTGATACGCCAAGAATTGAAGTGACAACCAAACTTACAAACATGACTAAGGATCACAGACTAAGAATCTGCTTTGATCTTCCTTTCAAATCAGAAATCTCACATACTGCAACGCACTTCGGTGTTGTGGAACGAAGGGGCTCACCAACGAGTATCCCAGAGTCCGAAGAACTAGAGAAGTCACACTCTACATTCCCAGAAGTGCCTTCAGGAATCCAACCTCAAAAGCGATTCATCAGAATTGATGATGACAATGGAAGCGAGGCTATTACTATCTTCAATACTGGGTTGCCGGAGGTCGAGCTAGTAAAAGGCAATCGAGTTGCGATAACGCTCATTCGCTCGGTAGGATGGCTCTCCCGCTCAGATTTTCCTGAGAGACCTATTCATGCAGGACCTGGTGAAGAAACTCCAGGAGCTCAAGAAATGGGAACTGAATACGAATTCCACTATGGTTTCGTGGTACATTCAAAAGAAGAGCCACTATATGTCAGCGCAAACCATGCGGATGCGGCATCTGAAAAGACATTAGCATTATCATTGAGTAAATCTGATATTCCATCAAAACTGCTTCAGCCGATTATCCATCTGGATAATCCAAGTATTAGGATTTCTTCTATTCGAAGGCGAAATGACTCCGTTCTTGTGACAATGTATAACATAGAGAATAAGGAAATTGAAGCCCGTCTAGAGCTCTTAGATTCGTTTTCAACTATATCAGAAGTGAAGATCGATGGTACGAAAATCGATGAACAGACTATCAGTAAGAAGCGTGTTAATCTAATCTTCAACCCTCGAGAAATCAAGATGTGTATGTTGAAACGGGCACAATAATTGGTATTGTTCCTCTTTCTTTCTGATTACGACAAGACAAAATAGGAACCTCGCAGATATCCTACCCACATCTGGGGTTTTGTAGTGAGCCAGTTCAACTTGGAGTTCTCAGCAGTAGAAGGAGAACAAGCTGCAATAGGAATCAATACGGGAACTACGAATGTAGACCTTACGTCACGTGAAGTTCTGGCAATTGATCTCTCGCCACTTGAGCAGTGTATACAGCTGCAGCAGATAATATTGAGCCACAACAAGCTTGAACAAATCAATCTAAGCCCCATTAGACACTGTGAAAAACTAACCGTACTTCAGTTGGATTATAATCTGCTTGAGAGTATAGACCTT
>DAOWDY010000202.1 GCA_030638785.1 Candidatus Thorarchaeota archaeon | reverse complement strand
GGCAATAAGAGATTCAATTCAAGAACTAGAGGATATCAAGGACGAGATTATTTCTTACTTTCATGAAACCCTTGAACTCAAAGAGTCTGAAGAGCATCCCTGGATCAATGATACAAAGGCTGCGTATTTCAATATCGTTGGAGCATGGCAGATGCTTAATTCATGTACGAGACAAAAACCTGAAGACCAAGTAGAGAAAGCCAATAACAGTCTTAAATTTCTGAATGTCGCGAAAAGTCATCTTGGTCAATCTGCAAGTGAGCTAAGAGCTTTGAATGAGAAAGAGGCATTGGATCTAGAGAAGAAATGGATAAAAACCTTTGAGAAATGCTACTCCAGTACTTCGAAACAGCTAGAACGATTTCTTGATTCGGATTCAGGCGAACCACCCGCAGAAACCATAGTAAAAGTTGATGATGGGGCATACACATTATCCTGTGCTGTGTGTGGTCGAGTAGCAATTGTTTTCATACAAAGGAAAGGGCAGTTTGTATACTCGGGGATAGTAATTGAAACGATGTTGGATAACAGCTTAGCAGAAGATGTCTTCAAATTTCTTGACTCGAAAGATCTGAAGAGCCTTCATTCCTATCTCAAAGAGGACATCCAGCTCGAAGATGGAATGGGTGCATATTGTCCTAAATGCGACAAGATATACTGTGCAGCACACTATAAGCCTGAGGAGGAGTGGGATGAAGGGTTCTATGATTGCACATATGGGACTTGCCCCGAAGGCCATAAACGCATAATTCATGATTGATATTAGATACTCACAAATAATTCGGATTGTGGGAGAGACCCCACCTAGGATTAGTATCCTAGAGAGGCCTCCATCTGCCCGGCTACATCGGTGTTGATGTCAGCACATAGATCCGCTCCCTCGCGTCTTTCTCATGTTCCTCCTCCTCAATCAATCCTAGACTCTTAAGTCGACTAAGTCCATAATTGATTGTACGAGGGGGAAGAAATGTACTGCTTATCAAATCCTGCCGGGACATCCGGCGTCGGTTCTTAAGAAGTACGTAGAGAAACTTCGCGGAGGGCGGCATAGCTAGAAATTGGCGCTGGGCAAATACGATCCCACCTAAGAGTTGTTGCCATAATTTACTATACCTCCATGAGTTTTTGCTGAAGTTACAGAGTTTGTTGATAAGTATTAGCATTCAATCAATGCAGAACTCATAAGAGGAGCAAGTTAGAGTCGGAGCATTGTGGTTGAGAATATGTCGTTTGAGCTAGAGATTCTGGACATCAAGGGGTATAATGATAGTGACATCTGGAATAGCCTCCTTAAACAGAAGAAAGGACCAGGACCATTATCTATTATTTTTCCAGGCTTAAGATATAGTGTAGACATGCCTCTCCTCTATTACAGTACGGGCGTTCTCTTGGAAGCAGGCCATAGTGTATTGAGTGTCGATACGAGATACTCACACAAGAAAGAGTTCATGGCTGCTTCAAGTGAAGAACGGTCCAAGTGGATGTTCGAAGATGCGAAGGCAGTTTTCAATGCAGTCAATAAATTACAGGGATATGAAATATCAGTGCTTGTTGGAAAATCCTTAGGTACGATACAAACAAGCTTCTTTGTTCAAACCTATGATTCTATTCAGAACAGCAAGATTGTATGGTTAACACCTCTTCTAAAACAGAATTGGGTTGTAGAACAAATGACTGCGCACAGGGGGAAATCACTCATTGTAATTGGAACTGCTGATCCTCATTATAATGATGATACATTGGGTAAAATCGTAGATGCAGGCAGAAGCAAGTTGATAGCAATTCCAAACGGAAATCATTCTCTTGATGTTCCCTCAGGGTTAATTGATTCAATGAAGAAAAATATCGACATTATGAGCGAGATGAAAGATTTCGTGAACGAATGATTATTGATGGGGTTTCCGGAGAATAAGCACCCACTCACCAGACATTCGTTCCTTTCTTGGTATGCGTATGAAGTGTCTGATGAGACCTGAAAAGAAACTTCTCTCAAGCTCGAATCCCGTTTCGGGAGAAATTGCAATCTCAGACAATATTTCGTGGGAGTGAACAGGCACCCCTCGAATCATGTTGCTACCTATTGCTAGACAGTATCTTGCTCCTGGACGAAGCACTCGGAACGTTTCTTTCAGTTGTTGTTTCATATCCTCAAAGAACTTGTAGACTATATACGAACGTCTTGGATCTGAAACAAATATCCTCTCAAGCAGAGGATCAAGAGTCGATAATCCAGAATAATGCAATTCATCATATTCCCTTTTGTAAACAGTTTCTGTTCCAATGTAGTTTCGTTTCATTGTGGATAGAGGACCATTGCCAATCATCCCGAGCCAGTACATTTCCAATTGATGTGTTCTTGGATAATCCACCGCGTTGATGTAGGGCGGTGATGTGACTGCAAGGTTAATTGAATTATCTTCGAAATTCATAGCAGTCGCTGATTCTTCCTTTAAAATGACCTTGCGGTTGTCAATCAGCTGGAGCGAGGTTGCTAACGCGGACATTGCCTGAAGTTGTTTCGCTAATGCATCTTTGAATTTGGAAATGGTATCGCCAACTGCAATATTTCTGATCGATTTCTTTCGTATCACTGTACGAGTACAATGAGGGTCAGCATTGGATACATCACGGATAATCGATGAAAAGACAACCAAAAAGAAATCACGAAACTCAGTACTACTGACCCTATCAGTAACGGAATCAATTGCATCTTTGATAGTGCCTAGTTCATGAAGAACAAAGGGACGAAACCAGTTATCGCGATAATTGAACACGGGTATCGAGGGGCTCTGTTTGGAATCTTCATATGCCTGATGTATCTGATCTACGAGTTTCTTTGATTGAGATTCTAGTTTGTCACTGTCAAGAGATTTGGTCTTTGTTCGTGTTATCAGTTGAGCCATGGGGTCAATATCAACACCAATGGGAATTCGCTCAGAAAGAAGCGATTCTAGAACAACTGTCCCACTACCGCACATTGGGTCCAAGACTCTCTCACCTTTTCGAGAGTATCTCCTGATGAGGTATCGAGGGAGCTCAGGAAAGAATTTGGCGGGGAACTTATGGATACCATGAGTGAGATAAGATTGGTCTTTACTGATGATCATAATTTGAGCCAGATTGGGAATAGTACTCTCTGGAGGAATATCACCAACGAATTCCAGCTCATATTGATCTGTAGTCACTATACTTCATCTCTCAAGAGGGCATTACTACCCACCGCGCCTTGGAAATACCCTAAAGCCTATAATAATGCTAGCGGCATGCAGTTCGACATGTGTCGAATTAACAATAGTACATTGCGTTGTAGTTAAATAGGGGTGCAGGACTTCACATTATTAACTCGGAGGCATTGGAGTGTTGAAGCATCGCCTGAGGGATGCGCGCCGTGATGCGATTCTAACAACCATACTCCTTTGAAGTGGCTGTTAGTTTGTCAGTACGCCGTCCTTTTCGATGTCACTCTCTACTGTAGCTGGGTATTATGAACCACAAACATGTGGAGTATACTCACAATGGCAGATATGAAAGAAATAGCTAAATGGTTATTCCTCATTGGAGGAATTCTAGGAATCCTGTTTGGAGTACTTACAATGGCAGGATTTGGAATTGGTCTTGTCGCTCTGAATATTCTGGGAGCTGTAGGGGGCCTAGTGTACGGAATCAT
>DAOWDY010000134.1 GCA_030638785.1 Candidatus Thorarchaeota archaeon | reverse complement strand
CTACTCTTTCTGTATTCAGCTCCTTTTTTTGGCCCGAGAAATTCATCGATATCTGAGAGGTTATCCTGAATATCAAGTAGTTTGATTCTTTTAGCTTCTTCTGGACCGTCCAGTAGTTGTTGTTGGTAAATTTGGTTTCTGTCTGGAGTGCCTCTCTGAGGTTTTGTAAGGGCCGCTACTATTCTAGATACCTTGCTACCGAAAGTTTCAGTGATTTCTTCAATTTTGATATCGGTGTCTTCAACGACATCATGAAGAACTGCTGCAATAATAGCTTCAACACTCATGCCGAGACTTTGAGCATGGAATGAAACGCGAATTGGGTGTATAACATATGGAACTCCATCTCCGCGAGAAGTACCACTATGGGCTGAAAATGCGAAAACAAAAGCTTGGGATATTCGATTCAACTCATTTTGTGTTAGTTCTCGAACGTTCATGATTCCAAGGAGTTTATGATAGAACTTAAGGCTGAGGATACGTAACCATTTCATGATGACACTTCAGAATCTTGTTGGAAATGATCGACCTCTGATAATGGCCCACCGAGGCGATTCCGCAGCCGCTCCAGAGAATACATTGCTTGGTCTTCTACGGGCAGTTGAGATTGGTGTGGACTTTCTCGAAACGGATGTCAGATTGACGAAGGACGACGAACTTGTTCTATTTCATGATGACAACCTTATGCGAACAACCGGGGAGGAAGGAACTATTCGTGAGAAAACCCTTGATGAACTGAAGCAGATTGACTTGGGGTACAATTTCACACAAGACGAAGGTGCTTCATACCCTTATCGTGGAAAGGGGCATTCAGTGATGACGTTGATAGAGGCTTTCAATGCGTTTCCTGACATGATGATTAATCTCGATATCAAAGACAAGGATTTACACGCTCCGAATCTGTTAGCACAGATGATAAGAGACCATGGAAGAGAAGATTCAGTTATGGTGGGATCATTTCATGATGCACAGGCATATCGTTTTCGTAAAATCCTCTCTAAAGTCAGAACATCTGCTTGTCCTTCAGAGGTGAGTCGATTTGTCTTTGCTTTGAAAATGAGGGTATTGCGGCTCTATTCTAGAGGTTGTCCCTACGAAGCCTTTCAGGTACCAATCAAATATGGAAGAATACATGTAGTCGATGAGCGCTTTGTCAAAGCTGCGCACGACAGAAATATCGCAGTTCATGTATGGACCATCAATGATCAACCTGAAATGGAAACGCTCATTGATCTTGGAGTCGATGGAATCTTCACTGACAAACCAGCATTACTTCGCAACATACTGGTAGAACGAGGTCTTTTGTAAATAACAATTGACCAGTCCCATTGAGCCAAGCCGAAATAGCTTAATATATGAAATCAGGTGAGCTTCTTTTGAAGACTTCACAGCTAGATGCAGCGAATGAAGACTTTCAAGTAGACCAATGCGGAGTACAAAAAAAATGACCTGCTCAGAATATAATGAGGCGGAATCGAAATGTGGGGTTGACGGGTTCAAGTTTTACGAAGGCATGAACAAACCATGTGAGATACCTGGTATCACAAAAGAAAAGTGTCCACGTTTTGCCATGCAAGGATAACCCTATAGTACAACATTTTCTTTTCCTATGGTGCAGCAGTACAGCTGCACCGTCAATGCTTTCTTTTCTCTAGTTCAATATCCTACTAAATAGTTGACTTGATATCCACATAGTTTGTATGTAAATGATATTGAAAGAATATAGAATCAGTCTTTTGCTAGAATAACCATTCACCAAGAAGAAAAGAAAGAGGAGAGGGGCTTTGTTTCAGCCCTTCTATTATTAAGATGTGCAGAAGTTGGATCAGGATTTGGTATGTTTCTCGAGAAGACTCTTTGTACATACGTGAAACATTTCGAATACACCCTCGCCAGTCTTTGCTGATACTTCCACACACGGAGCATTGTATTCAGCAGCAAATGCGCGGGCATCTTCTAGAGTTACTCCAGAGCCTTCTTCACGTTCGTCAATCTTGTTACCTACGAAGATCAACTCGCAATCAGGTGCATTCTCTTTGAGCTTTGTGATCCAGTCTTTAAGACGCTCAAGAGTAAAGAACCGGGACGCATCATATACTGCGAGAGCCATCTTAGTGCCCCGGTAGTACTCAGTAACCACATCACGGAAGCGAGGCTGGCCTCCTAGGTCCCAGAGCATAAGAGTGGCATCGTCACCATCGACCTGAACCTTCTTAGTTGCAAGGTTTACACCGATTGTGATCTTCATGTCCTCATCAAACCGGTTCTCAGTGTAACGGACTGTGATGCTGGTCTTACCGACACCACCTTCTCCAATGAGTACAGTTTTGAATATTGGGGCTCTATTTGTCATATATGACATATCATTCACCTTGGGCTTCCGTCTTTAGTAGTTTGTCGGCATATCCAGTCACTGCAAGAAGCCATCCTGTGAAGGATATTATAATAAGAGTGCTTCCAACTATTGTTAGGAGATTACCACCAGCAGCTGCAATGAGTAGAAGGATAATTCCAACCGCGAGGAATAGTGCACGACTTCGACCAGGAGCATTGTCTTTACGCATTCTTCTCCAAAGAGTAATGTACAATGCGAATGGAATGACATTCTGCAGTATACCTGTGATTGCCATTATTAGAGATCGATATGCTATGTCATCTGGATGAATCGGATAATTCAGGAGCAAAAGAAGCACAGGAGGTATTGAAATGGCGAATGGAATGAGTAGTCCATTCTTCCAATCCAATGCTAAGAATGCACTTAGATTGAGGGGTATCAATACGACAACACCTAGGATCATCACAATATATTCCCACTCAATTGAGAATCCAAAGAATCCAATATTATTCAAAGCGACCATCAAAAAAGCGATTCCTGCAGTGAATAGGTAGATTCCCAAAGTAAGGGTGCTTATGTTTCGGCTTGTCTTCCACCGTCCTAATGTATAGGTTCCAGAAATTACTCCCAATGCAGCTGAGAATGAGAGTAGTATAACAGTTGCAACAAGTGCAACATCAGTCATCGCTAGAAATATTGGCGAATCTTGGAAGTAGGTAAGAAAGAATCCTAACACGATTACAGCTGCAGAATACCCACCTAACTCAAGTGTAAATCCGATGTCAGACTTAAGGAAAACAATGATAGCTATTCCGGGTCCAAAGAATCGAAGCAATAGAATCAGACCGAGTGCAATTGGATCTGTAAAGACTGCAGTCAGTGGAAACATCAGGTAAGTAAGGACAATCAAAAACAGCGAGAAACTTGTGAGTCGTCTCTGTTTAATTGTAAGATAGCCAAACAGACCGATCGGTAAGATATAGAGTGTTAGATTGAACATTCCTATGAAGACCATAGGACTCATTGCTACACCCAATACAGGGAATAGGATTGCAACAAGTGCTGTAAGAATCATCATGACAATTGGTACTGCATAATATCGATTCCAACCAAGAATCATTAATCCTGCTATTGTCAGCAATCCTGGCGCGATATTGGAGAGCTGAAAATAAGTTAGTAACGGATCAACCACCCAGACAGCAGCGTTAATCAGATAATTTACAAAAGATGCGACTCCGAGTAGAGATATAGCAATAGCTGATAGGTAGAGAGGAGTTCCCAGCTTCTTTTCGTCCGCAGGGAGGTCTCTAGTTCTTTTCCTAGTATGGATTACAAGGATTATTGTAGCTATTATTAAAAGTGCGGCCATAATCGGCTCGGATGCATATTGGATGTCTACTTGCATTCATTTCACCTCATAGCATCTTGGAAGCCCAGTCATTGGCACGGTTTCTTCCACCTGCTGAATCTTCAGCCGCCTTCTTGAGGAGCACAACTGTATCATCTGTGATTATGTCATTCACAAGTCCATCAAGCACTTCAGCGACTCTAGAGTTGGCAGTTATAGCATCCTTGTCATTCTCATCATGAATTGTAACCAAGAAGACTCTGCCAGCCTTTGATATCATCATTCTGTAGTCCTCAAGTGAAAGTTCATTGACTTCCTTTCCGGATACTTTTTGGCTGTACATCTGTATAGAAGACAAGAAACCTCCAAACAAAGCATCGTCCATTTTGAACTTGCCAAGGTTGATTGCTGTGAGGGTTTCGCCAGCTTCGTTAACAACGTAAATACTGTGAATCAAATCTTGTCCTCCTAGAAGTTATCCATCCATTCCTGAGCTTTATCTACAGCATCATCGTTGTCGGATCCATTGACTACTTCTCCAGCAGCTTCAACATCACGCACGGTGAAGTTTCTGTCAACGAATAGGACAACTGAATGATTATTCGTACAACGTGTAGTAACAAGTACTGGAACTCGTTTGGCAGAGGTAATTGATTCCTCGTCAACAACAACATCCTTCACCGTACCATCGCATCTAGGGCAAGGAACGGCATTCAATGTCTTATTTCCCATACAAACACCACACTTCAGGTATAAGGTCCCACACCATATTCAGTCCAAGTTGAATTGGACTAACATGAGCAATTATTTTGCGATTTATTCATATATTAAAGATTCTACTATGGATATCGCCGTTAATTCGTGTGTAGATTGTGATTTTCGCAATATTAATACTTGAAGTGATCCGGATTCAGACTGAAAATGAGTATGAGTTTTCAACAATTCCCATCCCCAAACTCTCCGCGTTTAGGTTCTCGCTTAACAATTAAAACAATGCTCTCAAGTGACGCATATTGAAGACCTGAAATAAACAAGGACAATCTATCGCTTTCTTTTCTCTAGTTCAATATCCTACTAAATCTTAGACTCAATATCCACCTAGCTTGTATGAGAACGATATTGAAAGAATATAGAATCTTTTGCAAGAACAATCATTCACCAAGAAAAAAGAAAGAAAGGGACTGAGTTTCAGTCCTTCCAAGATTGAGATGTGTTGATACTACATCAGGATTTAGCATGTTTCTCGAGAAGACTCTTGGTAACTACGTGAAACATCTCGAATACGCCCTCGCCAGTCTTAGCTGACACCTCCACACAGGGAGCATTGTATTCAGCGGCGAATGCACGAGCATCCTCAAGTGAAACTCCAGAGCCTTCTTCACGTTCGTCAATTTTGTTGCCTACAAAGACCAACTCGCAATCGGGTGCATTCTCTTTGAGCTTAGTGATCCAGTCTCTAAGACGCTCAAGAGTAAAGAACCGGGACGCATCATATACTGCGAGAGCCATCTTAGTGCCCCGGTAGTACTCAGTAACAACGTCACGAAAACGAGGCTGGCCTCCTAGGTCCCAGAGCATAAGGGTGGCATCGTCACCATCGACCTGGACCTTCTTAGTTGCAAGGTTTACACCGATTGTGATCTTCATGTCCTCATCAAACCGGTTCTCAGTGTAACGGACTGTGATGCTGGTCTTACCGACACCACCTTCTCCAATGAGTACAGTTTTGAATATCGGGGCTCTAGTTGCCATATATGTCATATTTGTCACCAAAGTTTTTCTCCTTTTAGAATTTTGTCGTTAAATCCAGGAACGTAAAAACATTCTAAGCCTAACAATAGAAACGAAAGAGGTCGTAGACAATATGATGTATCGTAAATTCCAGAAATTAAAGATGAGCGGTATTGCGCCACTTTTATTGGCTTCAATCCGGATTCTCTATTAACATCTATCTGCATTTCATGCCACCACTATAGTACTTTAGACGCCCAGTCTATTGCACCGTTTCTTCCGCTCTTCTGTTCTTCTGCGGCCTGCTTGAGTAGTTCAATAGTATCATCGGTAATGATGTCGTTTGCAAAGCCATCAAGAACTTTCGCCACCCTCTCACTCGCAGCTACTGTGTCAGTGTCATCCTCATCATGAACTGTGACCAGAAAAACACCGCCTGTTTTTGTGATCATCATTTTATAATCTTCAAGACTAAGCTCATTCATTTCTTGACCGGACACTTGCTGACTGTACATCTGTATTGCTGATAAGAAACCTCCAAACAGAGCGTCATCCATATCGAAGTTGCCACGGTTGATTGCAGCTAGAGTCTCGCCACCATCATTCACGATGTAAATACTGTGTATCAATTTATGCACTCCTAGAAGCTATCCATCCATTCTGTAGCTTTGTCAATTATACCTTCTACATCAGGTTCCTGGACAACTTCTCCAGCTGCCTCAACATCCCTAATGGTGAAGTTTCGATCAACAAACAACACGACTGAGTGATTGTTAGTACATCGAGCTGTGACAAGTACTGGAACTCGCTTCGCATTGGAGATAGAATCTTCGTCTACAACTATGCCTTTTACAGCCCCATCACATTTTGGACAAGGTACTAAGTTTAGAGTTTTATTTCCCACTATTGTCACCCCGAATTTGAATCTAAGGTCTTGCGCCATGTTCAATTCAGTTGAATTGTTCCCACCATGGGCATATATTTCCGCGAATTATACACATATTAATCTATGTTGTTGCGATTATCACTTGTATTATGTTTGTATATTGTGATAATCGCAATATTGGTTTGGGTAAGAGTTATCAACAATTCCTATCCTCGAAGCCAAGTTAGAATCTTGGTGAGAGAAATGGTGAAAGCCTACGTCTTGATTAAGACTGTGAACGGTGTAGAAAACGAAGTCCTACGCCAGATACTGGAACTCTCGGTCACTGAAGAAGCACATCTGACCTTTGGTCTGTACGACATTATTGCAGAGGTCAAGGGACGAGATATGGAGACCTTGGTGGAAATCATTACCATGAAGATACGCCCTATAGAAGGCATCACTGATACACAGTCCCTAATGGCCATTGACGCTGAGATTGATATGTCTTCAACAAGTCTAGCAAGCTAGAACGCTACATCTATGTTACTGGCACACGTACAGAGTCTGTCTAGAATTTAGTTAAAAGTGAGTTATAGGAATTCTTCTATATTGGGACCTAATTATAGGAGGAAAATATAATCAAACCTCTTTCTCGCAAGCCATTTGCAATTATGTTACGCGACGATGCTGGAGAACTTGAACACGTTAAACTTGACCCAGCCCTCATCAATACTGATAATGCGATTATTGTACTTGATGAATACAATGACACCTGTTGGGTCTGGATTGGCAGGGGAGTAAACATGCCAACTAGAATGCATGCTCTACGAATGAGCAAGAGCGTTCAGAGGTCAGGTTATAGTCACGGATCTACAACAATTGGTCGTGCTCTCAAACACCTCACCGAGATGATGGAGAAAGACGATGGCGACCCAGAAGTTGCATCGAATATCATTAGATTCCGAGATGCTATGAGTAAGAAGTGGAGCTTTGATGATGGTGTGCTTGCATTCGAACCATCCGAGGCTGCTGCATATGCAGTTAAGCCGCCTGAAATCGTTGATACAAGACCGACAATATCCACAGCGTCGGAATCAGATAAGCCTGTAGAAATTGTTGCTGAAACTGTGACAAAGTCTAAACCAATTCCCACAGTTACAGAACCAAGCATGACCGCTGAGAAGAAGGCTGCATTCCTTCTCTATTCAGTTGTTCGCAATTCAGATCTTGTATACACTGAACGCTTTGAGCGAGATGGTAACAAGGGACTAAAGATTGAAGCACCCGGTATTCTAGTCATCGAGGCTCTCATGAAAGGTAACGACCTTGAGATACGCCCACCAGAATTTGGTGATGGTGAGCAGGCTGCAGAGATTAAGAAGGCCTTTGAGACTTGGCTCAAAAGAATCTAGTTTTTCATTGTGACCTGAGGTGAAGGTAGGACTTCTAAACCCCGCCTTCCCCTTGTGGTTCATTAATTTTCATTATGATAGTCCCTATACCAGTACTTGTAGCAAGGCTTGAAACCTAGTCGCGAGTACATCTTATTTGCCGGTTCATTTCTGGTCTCAACTTGGAGATATGATTGAGTAGCCCCTTGATCAAGTCCCCAAGCTGCAATTTCTCTACTCACAGCGGTTGCGACATGTCGGCGTCTATACTCATGAAGAGTACCTATGCTGAATAATCCCACCCAATCACCACATACAACTCCAATGCCTACCCCAGCAATTGCGTCATCAATTTTACCTGCAGCAAACACTTTGTTCAAGGGAGAGCGTATCATCAATTCCTTGCGTATATTCGGATTGCTTTCTTTATGTTCAGAAACAATAATGTAAGCATCCATCCAATCACCAGTGGGAGTACTGAGTAGTTCTACCTGAAGCTCTGTGGGTTTTTCTAATACTGTCTTAATGGGAGAGACCTCAATATTCACTTCTAGACCATAGGTCCAGCCTTGAGACACTAGGAAATCGTCAAGAGCAGGCGGACTACTTATTTCCGTCATTTGAAATCTCGGTAGGATACCTCGCGAATTATAGAACTCGATTACTTGATTCAGCGCTTTGTCGAGACCACATTCTGGATCTGCTAGTGGGAACACGCTGTTGGCTCTTCGTGTAATTCCATCATTAGCACGAAGCAACCAACCTCCAAGGTTTCTTGTTTCACGTGCCATCCAAGATTCACATGCAATCTGTTCTAGTTCCTCGATGGTTTTACGATCGGTCACTTTGCAGATTGATGAGATATACGACTTAAAGAGTAATCTGATTGGTGTTGTCATATCGCTCATGCGTCACCTTAATCAGCGAGTAGAGGTGAAACACAAGTAGTGGTGCAATGTATGAGCGAGATTCGCTGGAATAGTATACTTGGAGAAAGGAGCTAAGGGAGGTTCTCATGGGATGAACATTCCTGACGGTATGCTACAAAAGCTCGAATCAATGCTTGGAAAATCCAATCTTAGTCCACATCTGGTAAGAGCCCCTGGCAGAATCGAGGTCTTAGGAAACCACACTGATTACAACTCAGGCTTCGTCCTTTCTACTACAATTGACAAGTTCGTATGGGCGTTGGGAGTTTCTGATGAAAGCGTTCGTCTGCATGCTTTAGACTATAATGAGGACGCTGAGTTTGAACTCACAAACCTAATACCTGTTAGTGCAAGTTCCTGGACGAAGTACGCCAGTGGTATATTTTGGGCATTTCAGAGAAGGCGACACAAAGTTGGCGGCGTTACAGCTGTTATTCATGGTGATATACCTCAAGGAAGGGGACTGAGTTCCTCAGCTGCATTAGAAGTTGCGCTTACTAATCTAGTACTATCAACAAGTGGATTGAAATTGAATCCAAAAGCTGCAGCGATGATATCTTTTGAGGCTGAGAGACTATTCTGCGGTATATCATGTGGCGTAATGGATCAATTCACATCACAGCTTGGAAAACTCAATTCAATCCTGAGTATTAATTGTCGCAATCTCTTGACTCAAGATATAGGAATGGAGTTTGATGCTTCCTTTGTGGTGGTTGATTCGATGGTCACCAGAGCAGCGGGAGATGCTCCAAATGAGAGAAGACATGAATGTATGAAGGCATTAGAAACTCTCCAAGAGGCGGGGTGGGATATTCAAAATCTCAGTGACATAAGATTAGAATACCTAGCAAAAGCTGAAGACACCCTCGATGAGAAAATGATGAAGCGAGTTACGCATGTTGTGAAGGAAAATGATAGAGTCCGTAGAGGGACAGATGCTCTTACAAAGCAGAATCTATCAGATTTTGGGATCATAATGGGAGAGTCTCATGCTAGTTCTCGAGACCTGTATGAAGTATCCCATCCCAAACTAGATCTTCTGGTGGGAATTTCAAGCTGTCAAGAAGGAGTGTTCGGAACACGCCTCACAGGTGCGGGTCTTGGTGGAGCTGTATTAGCACTTGTTGACAACACAAAGATAAACGATTATTCGCTAGCAATAACCAAAGAATACGAGGAAGAAACGGGGCTGATTCCCGAAGTCACACCTGTATCAATTCCAGGTGGAGTCCAAGTCGAAATCCTCTAAGCGACCAATATACAAATCGGAGCAATTAACTACTCGACAGAACCTGAACAAGAGGTTGCTCACAATGAATATCGATGACGAACTTCTCCAATTAGTGAAAGAGTACTCTCCAGTACTTCGATTTCATCCAGATGAAGGAACACACTGTTGCTATCCATCTGATGCAGAAGAAACCTACACAAAATATGGTGGGAATTGGGAATCCTTCTCAAAGGACGTCTCACAGAAGGAATTGAATCCACGAACACCCTGCTACTTTGAGGTGTGGAGAGATGCAGAACTAACGCAAATACGATACTGGTTCTGGTACAGATACAACCATTTCCCGAAAGCCACACTAGGTATTGGTGAACATCTCGGGGACTGGGAACATATAGAGGTTCGAATATACTCTCCTGATGAGAGAATTTGGCTTTTATCAAATCATCTGACTGCAGGCATTGCAGGAGACCCTGCACACCTGACTCTTCCGGATTTCAAGAGCGAATCGCCCCTGCTTCAAGAGAATCAAATCCATGTTTGGGTTGCACTTGGTTCTCATGCCCACTATGTTTCCCCGAAATCGGACCCCTATTGTTACAAGAAAGTATTCTGTGATAAGATTGCTACTGGTGGCAAGAGATGGAATACAGTCGCTAATCTAGTTGCTCTCTCTGACACCAACTTCTTCACCTACAGTGGTCGATGGGGAGATTCACAAGCTCCAAGAAGTCCTACCAATGATTACAACAATAGATGGCGGAACGCTCAGAATGTAAAACCCATTGAGAACGGGTTCTGATTGTATCTCCATTCATTGCATCTTAACATTGAAATGCCTTCACGCGACTATCTTCTACTAGTGGTTGGAGGTCGGTTCGGTGAGCCAAACAGAGAGAAGATCCAGAACTTTCGAATGGGTTTTCTCGGGATACTTCCCATGCATTCTTATCTTTGGAATCATCCTCACATTCCTAATCTCTTTTAATTCAACAGTTTATGTCATGTCAGAGATTGATAGACCAGTCGCGGAATGGGAATTGGTTGCAGTTACTGGATATGAGGATACATGGTTTCGGGATGTGGAGTTTGTTAATTCCACTCATGGTTGGCTGGCAGGAGAGGGAATACTTCTACGTTCAACTGATGGAGGAAGTTCTTGGCACAGCCAGCTAGAAACACGTTGGTTCTTTTGGTGCATCTCAATTGTAAGCAGCTCGGACTTATGGGCGATCACTAATTCCAAACTATATCATTCAATCAATGGTGGAGATTCTTGGAATAATAGTATCATTGGACTAGACTCAATGAAGAAAATTGTGTTCCTTAATTCATCGTTCGGATTCATTGGAGGAAATGATGGATTCGTCCTCACAACAGATGGAGGGATATCATGGACCTTGCTTACGAATCCACTTGATGAAACTGATTCCACATATCCAACGGATTTACAACTGACAGAGTCAGAACTTCGTATTTCCTCTTACGATGGAATCTATCGAAGTACCGATTTAGGAACATCATGGGAGTTGGAATGTAATAGAAGCACAACAGGATTAGATTTAATCAATGAAACCTATGGTTGGGCAGCACATCCTACAACGGTTTCTGATTTCGATGTCAGGAATTGGAATGAACATGCGTTTTTTGGACCACAAACAAATACTCGGTCTAGAAAATTCAATGACATACAATTCATAGACCAAAATCATGGATGGCTTGTTGGAAGTGGACCATCGATTTCCTATTCTCGTGATGGTGGAAGAAGCTGGTACGAACAGGATTTTGAGGACGCATATTTAATATCAGTTTCAGTTGTGAATGCATCTTATTGCTGGGTTGCAGGGGCAGATGGAGTCGTGGCTAGGACAAATAGCGGAAATGGATTAGGACTAAAACAATTGGAAGGGATTCGTTTCTCACTCGGATTCACTCAATCTTGGCAGTTATTCCCCACCATCCCCCTATTCATAGCAGGATTATCCTCTTTGGTTTTTGTGACTGTTGCATTCTATTTGAAGAGAAGATATGAACACTAGTTCAATATTCAACCTATGGCGACTTTGGCAACTATATTTTCCGCTGATCTGTTTTCTTGCTAGCATGAGGGTTGGTTGTGACTCGTCTAACCTTACGGAACCAAGATGATAGAATACTGGGAAAATTCAAACTGGTAATGCCACTCATTAGGTCCACTCTCCCGTCATCACAGCCTCAACGAACTTCTCAAGAATTGGACCATCAGCTGGATATGACACTGGGGAGAGTAGTCGTTCACCGTTCTTGACAGTTATCCAGGTCTTGCACTCAGCACACACACGCATCAGAGATTTTACCGAGTACCGGGGCCATCCAGTCACATCAAGATCACCCGTCATATCTATAGTCCGTAGGAGCCGCTCAAAGTTGAACACATCCGCCTTCTTGATCTGTGGCCCAAGTATGAAGGCTATCTCCCTGCGACGCGCTTCATTCGATTTTTGGGCTTCTAGGAAGAGTGCGACCACCTCATCTCGGTCCTTAGGTTCTACATTGTGTGTGGTCAGCATATCATTGTTTATTCTCATGGAAGCAAGTATGAATGCTTCTATTTAATCTCAGAAATTATTCAAAAAGCTGTATTCAGTATGTATGGTATGAGTGTACATATATGGATATTATTGTTCGTTATAGTACTTCGATGCACAACTTTTAAAAGGAATTCACGATGCAAGCGGATAACCACTTTCAAGGATTGAAAATAATGCGTGTGTGCTCTGGCCAATGGCAGTTGGTCCTTCTGATGAGAAGGACCGTTCAGCTCATTCTTTATTGAGCACTAAAGTATTATTCCTTGCGCTCTTTCTCTTTCCCCGCTCTGCGGGGTTTCAGGTAGAACCATACGAATTTTCAGATTTTATATTCCAATCCTTGAGAGTGGACCCATTCTTTATGTCTGGAGACAACATACCATGAAAAAACAACAAACTAGAATTCTATTAGATATTGAAGAGATGCCACGAAACTATGTGAACATCCTTCCATATTTGCGAGAACCATTATCACCACCAATTAACCCAGCCACAGAAGAGCCAATATCGCCTGAGGCACTTGAGGCAATCTTTGTCAAGGAATGTGTACGGCAAGAGATGGTCAGTGATAAACGGGTTCCAATCCCTGACGAGATTCGAGAGGGTCTGATCAGATACGGAAGACCGACACCACTTCAGAGAGCAATCGGATTAGAGAAGGCTCTAAAGACTCCCGCAAGAATCTACTACAAACGTGAAGACGTTTCACCCACCGGGAGCCACAAGCTAAACACAGCCCTTGCCCAAGCATACTATGCTCAGAAAGAAGGGATTGAACGATTAGCCAGCGAAACAGGGGCAGGTCAATGGGGCTCCGCCGTTTCACTCTCATGCGCACACTTCGACATAGAAGCCATGATCTACATGGTGAGAATCAGCTATCAACAGAAGCCATATCGTAGTACTCTCATGAAATCCTATGGAGCAAAGGTAGTTCCAAGTCCTTCCGATTTAACAGACTTTGGGAGGAAGATGACCGCAGAGAACCCAGACCATCCTGGTTCACTTGGTATTTCAATCAGTGAAGCTTTGGAAGACACTCTCGCAAACGATAACACAAAGTACACACTAGGATCTGTTCTGAACCATGTCTTGTTACATCAATCGATTATCGGACAAGAGGTCATGATGCAACTTGAATCAGTGGATGAAACTCCTGATGTGATCATTGGTTGTGTTGGTGGAGGTAGTAACTTCGCTGGAATAGCGATTCCCTTCCTCTCTGATGAAAAGTTCAAAGATGTGGAATACATCGCTGCAGAACCCACAGCCTGTCCAACACTCACAAAGGGTGAATACGTCTACGATTTCGGTGATACCGCAGGAATAACGCCTAAGGTCAAGATGTTCAGTCTTGGAGCAGACTTCATACCTCCAAAGATTCATGCAGGAGGCCTGAGGTATCACGGTGTTGCTCCGATAATTAGCGCTCTCAAGAATGAGGGACGAATCACTCCTAAATCCTATGAACAAACGGAAGTGTTGGGTGCAGGTATATTATTTGCTCGAACTGAGGGAATCATTCCAGCACCAGAATCAGCACATGCAATACAAGCAGCAGTTGAATCAGCTCTCGAGGCAAAGAGAGACCAAGAGGAGCGAGTGATTGTATTCAATCTTTCAGGGCATGGACACTTCGATATGGAAGCATACGGTGCATTGATGGATGGGCAACTTGGTACCGTACCTAAATTGGAAGGCCTTGCATTAGAACAACCTCAAACTGTTAGCGCAAAAGTTGGAGGAGAATGAAGTGCAACTCTTCAGGACCTCAGATATGAAATTCCGTTCATGGTGGAATTCAGACATGATATGGCGGTAGCCACTGCCGCAGAGGGCCTCTAGTAGGAATAACAATAAATCAACTCACCTGGTCATCACTATTAGCAGTTGGTGGTGACCAAGGCTTTCTTCTTGGAATCCAACGGGGAACATTCTTTTTGTAGAGAAGGAAATCATCTCCGAACCGTTTGACTAGTCCAGGTTCTTCAGATTTGATGAAGTAAACGTGATTACCAATGAAGAAGAAGAGGAACAACCCAAACACCCAGACTGAGAAGAAGGTAATGGATTCACCTAATACGATAAGTAACACACCTGTTATCATAGGATTCCGAACATGTCGGTAGATTCCTGAAACGACAAGTTTCTGCGTTGGATGAAGCGGCGATAGGGTTCCTTCACCAAGTCGTGCAAACAGTTTGATAGTATTGACCAAGAAATATAGTCCAGCAACAATGAGTAATCCCCCACTAATGATTAATATTAGATTATTACGAGGCGGCCATACGAACCAAGGATCGACACCCAAACTAAGATACATTAGAACTACAGGAATAATGATTGTGATTGTTATTGGAAGCATGAAGGATTGGGCATGCTCTTTGCGACCCATTACTATTACACCATCTAGGAGTCAATGGGTAGAAAGCCCTTCTTAAGCACAGTATCTACGGTCTCGATCCATTCTTCTGTGAAGTCCTTATTGTAGTGAGCACCTCTGCACTCCTTACGCATTCGAGCCATTTTGATGATGAGTTCAGCCACAAGAGCGATGTTTCTCAATTCAATAAGATCCTCGGTAATTTGGTAATTCCAGTAAAACTGCATAATCTCCTTTGCAATGAATCCAATTCGATTACGGGCTCGGATCAGTCGCTTGTGTGATCTGACAATTCCCACATAGTACGACATGATTCTTCTAATCTCATCCCACAGGTGTGAAATGATTACGAGCTCGTCAGGATCAGTTGCCTCTCCAGGATCCCACGGAGGTATCTCGTTATCGAAGGTTTCTCCTTGAATATCCACCAGCGCAGCTCTTGATGCATAGCTTGCCATGACAGCAGCCTCAAGCAACGAATTTGAGGCAAGTCGATTTGCACCATGAAGACCCGAACAGGCTGTTTCCCCGATAGCATACAGACCCTTCACGTCAGTTCTCCCATCTTTGTCCACCTTGACACCTCCCATCAGATAGTGTGCTGCCGGGACAACAGGAATGGGTTCCTTGGTCATGTCCACACCTGCGGAAAGACAGGTTTCATAGATGGCGGGAAATCGGTCTTTGATGAACTCAGAATTCTTGAATGAAATATCAAGCCAGACGTGGGATGTACCTGTTTTCTTCAATTCATTGTCAATAGCCCTCGCTACTACATCTCTTGGTGCAAGTTCTGCATCAGGGTGGTAATTCTGCATAAACCTCTGACCATCAGATCCTAGGAGGAGAGCTCCCTCACCCCGCAGAGCCTCTGATATGAGAGAAGCCCGAATCTTGGGATGGAACAGGAGAGTGGGATGAAACTGATACAATTCCATGTTTGTTACAGAAGCTCCGGCTCGGTAAGCCATCGCAATACCGTCGCCAGTAGCAACGTCGGGATTACTGGTATAGAGGAACACCCTACCAGCACCACCAGTAGCTAGAATTGTTACTTTTGCAACAAACCTCTCAACCTCACCAGTATTGATATCAAGGACATATGCTCCAGCAACCCGGTTATTCTTCACAAAGAGATTGACTGCCATATGATTCTCATAGATGGTTATTCCGTTAGATTCCCGAACTTTATCGGCAAGTGCTAGTTCGATGTCCTTTCCAGTGTGATCTTTCACATGAAGTACACGTCTCTCACTGTGACCTCCCTCCAACCCTAGCTCGTACTCGCCACAGGATTCATCTCTGCAGAATTTGACGCCCGCACTCTCAAGATCTTGGATGACTTTAGGCCCTGCTCTGACATATTCCTCAACAATTTTGGTATGACAGAGACCTGCGCCCACTCGTATGGTATCCTCAATATGCTTCTCAAATGAATCTGGGTCAGCTACAACGGCAGCAATTCCGCCCTGAGCGAGATTGGTTGCAGACTCTGTCAACGTTGCTTTGGTGATGAGATTCACTGAGGCCTTGTCAGCAGATTTCAAAGAGAATAACTGTCCAGCTAAACCGCTACCAATCACAAGAAAGTCGGAGGTGTATGTTTTGTTGGCCATTCTAATGTTCTCCTTGGATGATTGGTCGGTGGTTTGTCCTATGGACCTACGCACTTCTTGAAGATAATCCATATACAAGTTACGCAACCGTCATGCGAAAGAGATAACGGGAGGTGACCACTAGGAGGAAACGGGGAAGAGAGAATGTCAAAATGTACTGAATGCATACAGTATGGTCGGAGCAAGGCTGAACAGGAAGTGTTCGCATGTGCGCTATGTGGCGACCTACGCTGTGCAGATCACACAATCTGGGTTCCTGTGCATGAACTTGAGCGACAACTAGAACCTGTACAAAATGTTCATCGACTGCTCAAGAAAGGGAAGTACTCTGGGTGGTACGCCTTCTGTGGAAAAGGTTCTCATATTCCTCGAGGATTACCGATACGCCATGGGAAAGAACGCTTGGGCGGGAAAATCGTCGAACCGATTATTGATGGATACAAGAGACCGGGACTTGAATTCTTTAGAATGTGGGAAACTGGAATCGTTGAGGTAGCTATCGACAACAGGTGGGATACACAACACAACGCACTTTCCTGTTCACTAGCAGCCTCAATGGTCACAATCTCAAATCTTGTCAATCAAGGCGGAATCACAGCACCAACCTTTGAGAAGATATTCATGACTGTTATTACAGGACTGGCATCCAAGAAATCATTCTTCTTCGCCCCTTCATACGATGAGTTCAAGAAGACTATAGGTAGCGTTGGTAGTACCCAGACGCTTGCAGAATACATGTGTTCGCGATGTGCAATTATTCCGTGTGCAAACAGACTATCAGAGTTCTACAATTCGAAGATCTTCAAGAAGCTAATCAAGAATCCAGTAGTAGACATCCTCAAGAAGTAACAGAAAGGCTGTTTTGCAATCATATGCACAGAAGAAATCATTTGCCATGTACAATAATTACTTAATAGGATATAATAGCGGCCTGATTAGACTCTCATCTAGAGGCTGAACTAAAATGGACATTGAAGGAGTCGTCATCTTCGACTCAAAATCAGGAATACCCCTCTTCTCAAAATTAAAGAAAGGCATAGATGCCTCCCTCTTCTCAAGTTTTGTAACTGCAATTACTCACTTCTCGCGAGAACTCAAACTAGGAGGTCTCTCTTCATTTACAACTGAGGAAAAGAGAATCATCCTTGCTGCAAAGGAGAATACGATTACAGCATTAATCACT
>DAOWDY010000080.1 GCA_030638785.1 Candidatus Thorarchaeota archaeon | reverse complement strand
AGTTGTAACCGTAAAAGACGGTGATGAGAAGAAGAAAACAGATGCAAAGCAATACCATGTGAGATATATGGTAGGTGAAGGCGTTGCAAAGAGATTTGTCGATCATGGTAGCGGAATGCATGAGATGAATGACAAGACAATCTACTTTACACCATCAGTGCATAAAATGATGGAAGAACCATTCCATTATGATGGTGGCAAGGTCGAGAGCATTGTAGGGGAAGGTCAGACGGAGAAAACAAAGATTCTCACTCGTAAGGACTTCTGTGAAGACCATGAGATTGTTGAGGTGTCGTTCATGAGTCCGGGTGTTGAATGCTGTGCCATGACGAAGGAAGAGGCTGACAAACACGGCGTTCCACTTCAGTTCCAAGCAGGATACCTCCTTGGGAAGAGTGACGGTATGTTAAAGCTTGCACTCTCAAAAACAGTTCTTGAAAGTGGAAATGCATACTACGAGGACATTCACATCATTCCAGAATCTGTTGTGAGAAGTATGCAATGTCTTGAGTAGTTCTCATAGTAACAACAAACAAGGTGGGCGCATTAATTCATCTCCCTGTTCCAATCGACCCTACATGATTGGACTTCCTTTCGTTGGCGGCGCTCACCTTACCCTCTTTATAAATTCACGTCAAGTTTGATGAAAGCATCCCGGACAGACAAATGTAAGCTAGTATACATCCCAATGCAATTGTTTTTCCCAACATCTCCGCATTTTATAATATAGTTCAGATAAACTTTAGACCAAAACAAAGAATTATATATTCAAAAAATAGCGCTTGCGGACACGTTTCCCCCTCGGAACGCGGATATTGTCCATTAATTGGTTAACTATTTGGGCGGCCAGATCCCGGGGAGGAGGCATATAGGTGAACATTACATGGCGAAACCAGTCCGTGCGCTAAATGACCGACAAGGCGCTTTTGTTTGCTCCTCTTGCGGAGGCACCGAATTCTACGAAGACAAAACGCGCGGCGAAAGCATCTGCACTTCATGCGGGTGTGTTCTTTCTGATCGAATTGTGGATACTGGACCTGAGTGGAGAGCATTTACTGCTGAAGAGCGAAACGCAAGGGCTCGAACAGGATCCCCGATGACACTCACCATGGCTGACAAGGGGTTGGCTACTACAATTGGGTGGAGTGACAAAGACGCAAATGGTAGATCCATTGCTGCAAGCAATCGTGCAGCCATTTACCGAATGCGAAAGTGGCAGATTAGAACTATGGTTCACAGCTCCCAGCACAGAAACTTGAGCATCGCAATGAGCGAGATGGACAGACTCTGTTCACAACTCGGCGTTCCACACGAAACCAAAGAAACTTCAGCTCTCATCTATCGTAAGGCATTGGCTAAGCGTTTGGTTCGTGGAAGAAGTATTGAGGGAATGGTTTCCGCTTCAATCTACCTGTCCTGTCGAATCCACAAGATTCCAAGACAGCTTGACGAGATAGTAACTGAAGCCAAGGTTAACAGGAAGGAACTCGGACAGTGCGTACGACTTGTCCTACGCAATGTTGCAATCAAAGTTCCAATTCCATATGCTAACGATCTCATGCCAAGAATCTCTGCAGACCTTAACTTGGATGGTAAAACTGTTCAGTGTGCAATGGGGATTATCAACCAAGCACGAGAGCGTGGTATCACTGCTGGAAAGGACCCTGGTGGACTTGCAGCTGCAGCACTATACATTGCTGGTATCATTGAGAACGATAGACGGACCCAGCGAGAGATTGCTGAAGCCGCCAACGTCACTGAAGTCACAGTAAGAAATCGTTACAAGGACCTTGCAATAAACCTTCAAATTACAATTAGACCATAGTGGGAGATTTCTCCCATCTGGTTCTAACGCAAGCCAAAGTCCTTTTGTGAAGTTATTACAGTACAGTGGATAGCATGACTCAATTTCTCCTAGCTCTTTGTGGAATCCCTGCTAGTGGTAAGACATCACTGGCAAGAGAAATCCTAAGAGCCACTTCATCACAAGAGGAAGTAAGACTAGTCAGCACAGATAGCTGGAGAGGTCATGAATACTACTCAGATTTCAGACCAGAAAATGAACAAGAGGTGAGGAAGAAGGCTCTGGAATCCACGCGTTCATTCTTGCAAAGTGGTTGGTCGGTTATTCATGACGATACTAATTACTACTCAAGTATGCGACATGAACTCTTTTCACTCGCCGAAGAGGTCGAATGCAAATTTGGTGTGGTATATGTCAACACACCCTTGGATGTAGCTTTAGAGTGGAACGCCAAACGAGATATCATCATCCCACCAGATGTTGTGTCGAGAATTCATGATAAGTTCGATAGTCCCGGTACGAAATATGCTTGGGACCGTTCTCTCTACGAAATAGATCTTAGTAAGAAAAGTATCGAAGATGCTGCCAATGAGCTAATGGTAGTACTAGAAAAACTGTTACCAATAGCACTCAAGGATGCTTCTAAAGCGGGTAGGAAGGAGAGCTATGATACAGCAACGAGAGAAGTCGTGAGGGAATTCTTAGCTCAAAATCCAACATGTCGAAATGACCCCGAGGTTTCGAAGATCCGAAGAGGCGTGTTGCGAGATGCATTAGAACAAGGACTTCCTTTAGAAAACACAAGGAAAACTCTCTGGAAGAAACTTTCGAAGCTCACCTTTAGAGCATCGAAGTGATGGCGGCCCCCCAAGAGAATCGAACTCTTATCGCTTGCACGATCACGGATTTGAAGTCCGGGGCCATCGACCACGATAGCTGTGGGGGGCCATTCTTGGCCCCAAACTTCCGACTTCATCTTATAAATAACGTTGAATAACTTCGACAGTATCGCGTTTCCATTCAACACTCTTTTTGGCAAGTGCGGTGGAAAGATTACCCGGAAGGGGCTCTTCACGAGGTAGAGGTTCTACAGTTGATAACCATCCACTTGTACTTAGAGTGATGGGGTGTAAGTCGTCTCCCTCGGTTGCTTTTATCATCATCTCGCGTCCGTGCGCAATCTGATAGTAAATCTCTGTCAATGGTTGTTTCTTTAGGATCAGATACACAAGACGGTCCCAACATGTCTTTGCAACGAGGGCTCGTCGTACTCGGCTCTTTTGCTCAGTTTCTTGAACCCGGTATTTGTCTAGTGCTCCATTTATGACTTCACTAGTGTCTTTTAGAAATGATTGAACTTGGTCTTCGGTGGGACCTGAGGCATCGATCTGGATATGGGATGCACCCTCTTCAATTGAGATGGTTGCCTCTAATGCTTCCTCTCCCACTCCAACCGAAAAACTGGCTTTTCCTTGAAAGCTCTTGCTCTCGGGTTCGGCATACTCAGTGAGATAGACACCGGGTCTGAAAGATACTGCGTACCAGGCAACCCGGAATACCACTGCAGGGTCGTCAACATAATCAATGGAAAGCGACGACAAAGGTGAATTCGTGCCATCCGCCAACTGACCATCTCTCCAATCAGGCAAGCTCCGTATAGGAGCTGCCCTCCTTATAGAGTTTGGTTGTAGCGTTTGTGATGTCAGTTTCATTGGCTCCAATTGCTGCATTCATTACAATATAGCTGTAGGGGTACTTGTCAATACAACTTCCGTAATCTCCAGCATTGATTGCCCGGGGGCCTGTTACTCGCCTGTTGTAGAGTTTACCACCTAACGAACCTGCATCCATACCTTCAATGGTCATGGCAACTGCAATTGGATTCTGAACCTTCAGTATTCTCTGATTCAGTTTTTCCGCTATTTCGGTCATTCTATTATGAAGCAGGCTTCTACACTTAACTTGTTCATCCCTGAATCGATTGTATCCATTCAGACCTAAAGCAAGTAGAGCAGCAAAGGTTTGAACAACTGGAGCAGCACTTGCACGACCTGCATAGGTTTCCGCAACCGATCTTAGTGTGTCTTCATCAGGAGATACAATGATGGATGAGCCAACAGGAGTTAGGAAGTTTTTGTCACCACTCTGAATGATGAGATCGACTGAACCAGCATCAATTGCTGCTGAGATTGTTGACATGACGGATTCTGATTGAACCCCATATGCATTGTTTACTACAAGGGGAGCTTGGTGACTTGCACAGAGTTTTGAGATCTCTTTTATTGAATCAGCTTCTCGGGGTGGAAAGAAGGTCGTAGTCGCAAGAACGACACAGTCTTCATTCGTTTCTAGAAGACGCTCAAGTCCCCCTAGGTCAGCCTGAACAGCATCATCTCGAATGACGGTTGGAGATTCTATCAATTCAAGACCTGAAAGGCTAATTCCTCTCTTGGGTGAAGTGTGATCGATTCGAGGATACAATACTCGTTTAATCCCCCGCTCCTGACGAAGCGCGGCAAGAGATAGACCAATACTCATTCCGGTTGATACAGGTAGAATCATTCCGGACCTAACATTACCTAACCCAAATCTACGCATCGCATCAAGTGCGACCTGATTTGCAGTCTGCTGCATCAATGATGCCCCGGGGGCCTTAGGTTGTGGTGCAGTGATGTGACCACTACGTCCAATTCCATGATTGAATCCTGCAGCAAGCTGTTCAACGATGGGTGATACGATTCTTCCTTCGCGTTCTCCCACTCGAGCAGCACCCAAATCCTTGTCTGTATCAAGGGAGGATAAAATCTTGAGAAGAATCTCAATCTGTAAGTCAGTAAATGGTTCTGTGGGCATTCGTCTTTGGTGTAGGACATTTCGTATTGGAGATAATAGTGATTCCAATGTTGTCGCACTTCGCCTAAGCATGTTTTCGGGAATGAGATCCTTGATTGCCTTATCTATGTCCAAATTGGTACTCCTCCTGAGTCAATATTTCATAGGATACTTCTTCTAATTCTGATACAACACCATCAAAGACTACAGCTACAACTCCGCGGGTACCGAAGGCAGTCTTTACTTTCCCAAGTAAACCACTCGCTGTCTTCACAGTGGTTTCAGATAATATTGCAGCCGCCTCTTTACTATGAGCTAGACCCTCTACTAGTACATCTTCTTCTCTAAGTCTAGATACTTTCCCTCTGCGAATACGCTTCTGATAGAGACGAATCATGGGTTCAATTCTCGTGATAGTTCCAGATCCTACAATACGCATGGTATTGGGAGGCAGGTCTGTTCTCATCAACAGTATCGGCATACCTTTCTCAATCCCGACAGACCTCTGAAACAGAATTGCTGCCTTCAAGGTTGAATCCCGTGTATAATCTAGAACAACTTCACGTTTATCTTCAACTACGTATGGAATGATCTCTGATGTCACCGTTGGCATTCCAATCGTTGCGCTTAGAGTCATTCCCTTCGTGACTCGCCCTTCATATAATGGATTCAAAGTAATCTCACAATGTGCAGAACTCGCAATTCCTAGGGAGTTTGGAGCACAGAGATAATCACCTCGTTTCAAATCTCTGTGGTTAATATTTGGGATGTTAATTCCAATGCGGTCTCCTGCACTTGCAGAATCTTTACTCTCGCTAAATACTTGAATTGAGCGAATCTTAGCACTCTTGTCCAAAGGGATGACATCAATGGATTCATCCACCTTAACAGAGCCTCTTAACACTGTACCAGTGACAACTGTACCATATCCCTTCTTTCCAAAGGCATGATCGAGAGGCATCAAGAAAGAACCTGAATTGTTTCTTTCTTGCGGCACGATTCTCTTGCGGAGTGCATCCTTCAAATCGGCAATCCCGTCACCAGTCAATGCAGATACACGGACAATCTCTGGTTCATTATATCCTGCACTACTCATTATCGTACCGATCTTCGTTTCGGTAGCAGCAATGATAGTATCGTTCACAAGATCGCTCTTGGTTAGTGCGACAATAACCGATTCAACACCAAGTGATCTGAGAACGATGATATGCTCTCCAGTCTGAATCATTGGACCCTCATCAGCTGCAACTGTCAGGATAGCAGCATCAATGATATTCGCTCCTGCTACAACACTTCGGATCAGATCTGCATGACCCGGGGAATCGACCAGTGTGACAAGATAATTGTCAAGTGTAAACATGGTAAATCCCAAGTCAATAGTAATGCCGCGTTGCTTAGACTGAGGGTGTTTGTCAAGACCAGCGGTTGAAACCTTTTCACTCAATGCTCGGGCTAACTCCGTCTTACCATGGTCAATGTGGCCCATCAGACCAATATGCACTGGTATCAACGCTGGCATCATCTTTCCTGTTGTCATGTACCAATTCGGATGTTAAAGCCTTCGTCCGAATTTGACCCGGTAATTCAGAGTACTTTATTGGGTACGTTGTAACATTACATCGTATGGTATCTAGGTCTTTGGAGAAGATGTTGCTCATTGCAATTGGTCTCACAACTGTGGTCATGGTAGGCGTGCCCGTGCTCTTGTATGCAATGGATACACTATCGAGTGCATCAGAATTAGAGAGGGCACAGAGTTTCGCGGATAGAGTTCACAATGCAACAGACATAGTGGACCTAGGTCAAATCAATTATACCTCAATGGAGGTTGTTGTCCCACAATATGTCAGTGTGAGCGCGTCAGGTAATACGTTGACTGTTACGTATGCAAAAGAGGGCGCAGACTCGTTCTTCTGGCCTAACACTTACACACATCCAATCTCGCTGACTGCCCCACAGGGAGCTGGAATATACATCATGTCTATTAGCATTGAATCAGGTGAAGTGCAGTTGGTATTCACGCCATTATAGGAGTTTCCAGCACAACGTTTTTAATGCAGCCTCGGGTTCTCGCCTCGAACAGCGCCGAAGGCAAGGACTGATTACAATGGCAGAAGATGCAGATAAGCCAGAAACTATGGAAGAAGACGAGGAGCAGTCTGCGTCATCGGATGAAGCTGAGGATTTTGAAGAAGAAACTCCAGAGGAAGAGAAACCAAAGGGTCGGAAAATCTCTAATCCCCTAGGTATAATCCTGAACACGCGAATGCTAAGAAGAGTCGTTCAGATCATTTTCCTTATAGGAATTAATGCCTACTTCTTTGCAGCCCTCTGGGGCCAGGAAGTAATTACACAATTTTGGGGCGGATTCAGAGATATTCTATCAACACTTCCCATCATTTCTCCCCTTGAAGCTGAATTTGCTATACTGGCAGGCTCTTTTGATACGCTTCAGAGAGAGTTCACTAGTGGTATCTTCCCATTTTTCACAATTGGCGCTATGGTAATTATTCTAACAATCATCGGCCGTTCTGCATGTGCTTGGGTCTGTCCAATGGGGACAATTCAAGACTTTGCATCACTTCCAAAACGTGAGAAAATCAGACCCTCTCCTGGTACTGAGAAGGAATTACGAAGGCTGAAGACATACATTTTGGCACTTGTGATGTTCTTCACAATCTGGATCAGCATCAGTGTTGCTTTGGGTACAGGAGACGTACTCAAAAATGCGATGAATATCTTTGCAGACGCACCTTTTGATCCCTTCAATCCGGCCTACATCCTCTTTGTGTTACTGCCAGCACAGGATTGGCCTACTAGTTTCGACAACCTATGGCTGCTTGGAACCTGGGGGGCAGTTATCTGGCTCCAGGTTGCATTCGTTGCACTGGTAGTCATCTTATCATACTGGTTCCCAAGATGGTTCTGTAGATGGATTTGCCCAGCAGGATGGTTATACGGACTGTTCTCTAGGGATTCCCTAATTGGTATTGGAAGAAATCCAGCACGTTGTACACCGGATGTCTGCAATACGTGTGAAGTCGTCTGTCCAATGAATATCAGAATCAGAAGATTCCCCTACCAGCACATGCACAGTGCAGATTGTATCATGTGTTTGGACTGCAAGAGCCATTGTCCGAATAAGGCAATTGAGATTCGCTTCTCATAGGTTATCAGACATCACCAATGAAGTCTATAAAACGTTCATTGACAAGAGAATAGAGTTTCATCAACGAGAGACCGTACTCTGTCACAGTGGCACCACCACCGCCCTCTTTCCCGCCCTTGAATGAATCAAGCAGCTTTGCATCGAGCTTCTTCTCGATTTTTCTGATGACACCCCACGCATAGCGATAAGACATCTTTAATTCCTTGGCAGCCTTGGTGATTGATCCTGTCTTGTGAATACTTGTCATCAATGCAAAAGCACCAGGACCAAAAACATACACACCCTGATGTTCTAGCCACAACTTGAAATTCGGATTTAAATTCGGGAGGTCATGAGGGCTAGTATCAGTCATAATTCTCAGCCACTTGGCGAACCTGATATGACGTTGGGTGATATGATGTAAGGTTTGTTATTTAATGACCCCAACGCATTCTTTCGGGTTTCGTGTCCTTCTTGTATATCTTCTTGACCTTCTTCCAGTGGTCCTGGCAAAGGTAGATCTTTCGTTTCCTAGCATCTTTAATCTTAAGTCCTGCAGATGTGACACTCTGGCCAATACGTTGGGACGAGAATGATCTTTTTGATGGATTCTTGCAGCCTGCGATACTACAGATTTTTTCTTTTGATTCTGCCAACGAACACACTTCACTAAACGAATGATGGGACTGTTCATTTAACTATAGCGGGCAGAGAATATACGATTAATTGCCTCTTGGTGTCAATATCGGACCTTTAGAGAAGTCAAAGAGGATATCTTCCTCGTCACCCATTCGCAATCGCAGAGAACGCGAGTCATCAACAAAACCAATAACCATGGCGGACATATTGTGTTCTTGAGCAATAGAATGAATTCTCTCGAATGTGCTAATAGGTGCGGCTACAAGAAATCCCAGAGAAATGAACATGCGAATCCAATCCCTGAAATCAATTGATGGCGGCCTATGCTGATCCACAATATCAAGATTTACCACTCCACCTTTTCCGGAATATTCCACCATCATTCCCGCAGTTCCGACCAAGCCCGCAACTGAAACGTCCTTTGATGCAGTGATTAGGCCTGATTGGGCCAAATCGATCATAACTGTGAAACGATCAATGACCTGAGTAGAATCACGATGCGTCACAGTATCCCAACCTAGTGTGTAACTTGACCCTCGCTTACCCTCCTTATCGAAGATAAGGATAAGTTGGTCGCCCTCTCGAGCACCTCCAGCTGTAAGAAGATGTGACTTCTTCACAGTACCTGTACAGGAACCTACAACATAAGTCGATGATGCCTGAGGGTTTGTGTGTCCTCTAACAATGGGAACTCTGAATGTATGAGACCCTTCGATAAGCCCCTGTAGCAATTCATCTCCGATTTTTTGATCAGAATAAGAAAGCGCCACTGCAAAAGAAGTAGGCCTTCCTCCAGCCGCATAGATATCCATAACATTTGCAAGAACAACATTGAATCCAGCTGCACGTGGATGATTCAGACACAGCTCTTGCACAATGGAGTCAGTTGTAAGCAGAATGACCTCATCTGAATCAGTATCTATAGCTGCTGAGTCTTCACCAAGTCCGTGAGGTGTATTCCCTTGATATGATTCCTCTCTTAGCTTGCGAATTATTCCAGGAAGAACAAACTTGCGAGATATCCCTTCAAAATTCCTAAGCATCACAATGATTTCAGTAAGGTCTGTCAATAGAATCACTCAAGATGAGTGCGGTCTTTCATGGCATTGTAAGAAAGTCAATTGCAAAGGCGGCCTGACTCAGTATTAACCCAATTGCAAGCATCGACATGCCAACCATGAAGTAAATGAGCGATCTCATTTCAGGCCTAATTTCTTCAAACACCATGGTCACCTTCGTCTGACTGCGAACTAATGCATGTTGCTTATAGAGGTTACGGGATGTTAGTTTCTGATTCTACGATTTCATTTTGCTTCTTAGTTTCTTCTCGTACTCTGGGGGAATTCGAGAGGGGTCAACCCATGGTTCATCCTTCTTCTTGGGGGTAGAAGTTCGGGGCTTATCCTCACATTTGCATTTGTTTCCATCCGATAACTTTCGAATTTCACATCTGCTATATTGGCACCAACCTCCATCACATGTATCCTCATGGGAGGTACACCAAGCTTGTTTCTTTCCTCCTCGTGTTCGGATCTTGAGCGAACCACGATTCAAAGTACATTGGAATGACTCACAAAATGGGGTACAATCTTGAAGAGTCTTCATCATCAGATCACTACCTTGTCAATTACTCTGCTTTGTCATTTCTTTGTCTTCTCACCTAACTCAATTATCTTCGCAAGTGATTCCTTTCCTCCGTCAATGACTTGAAATGCTCTCTCGATTTCTTTCATTTTCGCATCATACGCAGTCTGGGATACATCTCCAATTCTTAGCTTTGCCTCAAGACGACTCTTCTCTTTTCTAAGTCGCTTTGATTCTGCATTCATCGATTTGAACCACTTCTTTGATTCCTTCAGGGAACTCTTCAGCTCATTACGAAGTGACTTGATTCGGAGAAGGATCTTGCTCTTCTCTTCCTCATAGACGCCCTCGTCAATCTGTTTCTCTACTTCCTGTAGTTTCTCTAGTTTTGCGGTCTGCTTCTCAAGATTTGTGAGCGTGCTCTTAAGATGCAAATCACCCTGAAAGCCCCTCAGCTCATTTCGTCGTTTTTTGGATATATCAAAGGCTCTCCGAAGATTTTGAGCTCGAGTTGTAAGTAATTCCTTATCTGCATGCTTTAGCTCAAGTGCTTGTCTAGTAGAACTGATCTCCTGAAGTAGTTGATCTAGTTCTGCATCTAGAACACGAAGCTCAGACTCCGCAAAGAGGATTGCCATAGATTCAGGATCCATCCCTTTAATGTTGAAATGAAAATCAGGGTAGGAGAATGAAGGAGAGTCCTCCTCTATTTCATCGTCATCATCTCGTAGGAAATCAGGAAGTGATGAAGTAGATGATTCTTCAGTATCCTCGTTTAGTACTGCTTCTAAATCAGCATGTAATGGTTTT
>DAOWDY010000277.1 GCA_030638785.1 Candidatus Thorarchaeota archaeon | reverse complement strand
TGACATAATTAGTAGTATACGGTCAGTGCGTATGAGGGATATAATGACTCACCCTTATCGATTGGCTAAGATGACCTGGCAAGAAATGGAAGAACGAATAGAAGAGTGCGCAACAATTCTAGTTCCAATTGGATCTACTGAACAACATGGTCCAGCTCTTCCTCTAGACAATGACCATTTCGTTGCAACGCGATTTGGTGAAATTGTTTGTGAGAACCTCTGGCCTGAACTGAAAGTAACTCTTGCACCTACATTAGCCTTTGGCCATTCTCCCCATCACATGGACTTCAAAGGAACGATAACCCTAGATGAGGTTAATTTTGCAGAGTTGTTGATCGATATTGCAATGTCACTTGCCCAGCATGGCTTCTCAAATATCATATTCATTAACGGGCATGGTGGGAATGGGGCTGCAATTAGAATTGCTCTAAATAAGCTCCACAAAATATCAGTGGCGAAGGTCTTCTCAATTGATTGGTGGTCCACGATAAAGGACGAGGAATCTGAGCTATTCTCACAACCGTTCTTTCATGCATGTGACATGGAGACCTCGGTGTCATGGGCTCTTGGTCAAAGAGTTCTGGAAGATAAGAGAGTCGACGAACCCGGAAAGTTCCCCTATCCTGAATTTGTTGCTACTGGCTTCTCGATGAAGGACCACACAGATACTGGTGTCGTTGGTAATTCCACAAAGGCAACAGAGGAGAAGGGTGCGGTGGCAGTAAAATTGGTGGTTGAGAGAATCGTTGCATTTGTGAAGTCTTTGAATACAAACTAAGTTTTGCAGATGATTGCTATAAGGGAAAGAATAACATTGGATACGATGGACTCCTAATCTGGGTACATTGCGATGAATGCAGCTGTGGAGAATCTTTTTTCAGTCAGTTTCTCTGCAGTCGCATTCTTCCTAATTGCCTTGGTTATGGTTAGGTTTCTCAAACGCACCCACAAGGCTCCCGAATTTCGATTAGTCAAGAGAAAACCTCTTCTCATTCCTGCAATTATTTTTCTCCTCATCCTACCTTTTACTCCTCGTCAACATATCGGACCTCCTCCTGGAATGGAATCAAATGCAATACTGAACCAATTGGGTGGTCGATTAGAAGTATCCTTTGAGGTCTACGAATGGGCCCCGTATTTGCCAAGGATTCGAATTGATTATTCATACCCTCTTGAACGAGAGGAAATTATTGAATGCACAGTGTTGGTGTATAAGAATGAAGCCCTGATTCAAAATAGTACCGCTGAAATCCATTATTCTGGTGCATCCTATAGACTATCAACAGCACTATCAACTTTTGATCTTGCTCCAGGAAATTATAGTCTCATATTTACACAGCGTGTTCTCCGTGCAGATGGTACACCAACGTTGTACATTCGAAATGTCCTGCTCTCATTCTCGCAGCTGCAAGACTACGCTTGGATCGAGGTTTCTCTTCAATGGGAACAAATCCTGCTAGTTCTATACATTGCTGGGGTTGGTCTCCTTCTTCTAGGGATCTATTATACCGACCACCGATTTGACACACCTGACGAGTATGAACGCTACCAACGCAGAAAGAATGGTGAACGTAATTATCCTTATAGCCGGGGATACAGGCGTAACATGAAACGGAAAAGTTGAGGGATGTTTTCATTATTTCGCGCCATGCCAGCAGTCTTTTTAAGTGAATAATTCCTAATATCATATAATAGTCTGACCCTGTAAAAAGGGTTTGATGGTCGCACGCCCACTCCTCTTCTCAATTGCTGCGCTGGACCGCGAACCGAAAGTTATAACTGGTTCCGGACCCTTTCAGTTATTGAGTAACTAAGGGCGTAAGAAACCGTAAACGTGAATCGGCTCAATCTATGGCGTGCGGAGCGAGCCTTGCATCTATCTAAAAATGGATAGAATGGAACGACAACGCACAAAATGTTAAAGGTGGTGGCGCGGCAGCGTTGCGTTATTCACGGGTTTCTTCGCCCACCTTTTACTAATTCTCGGTATCTCAATTCTATTCAGGAACAAAGCTGATTCCATGAACAAAGTTCACAGATATTACTAGGACTTTGTAGAGTCAGTTGAATGTTGACTAAGGATGACTGTATATTCAAATCCATTAACATGACTGAAAAGCCAATGATGAGAAATATAGACTGGAATACCACTGTTCTTCTCAATCTCACCATTGGTGAAAGACTTGTATGTACCTGTACCAGATTCCTGCTGAAGCCAATTTCTTGTGAAAGTGTAAGTTGTAAGACTACTTGATCTTCCCATGAATTCGTAGTGAGTTGGATATTGTTCGTCTTTGTTCACAAGTCTGAAATCATCCCCAAAACAATCATCAAAATATTTCCAATCCCCTATTGGGAATATTAGGAAAGACACGGCTCTCTCCAGTATTGTTCTCAAACCAAACTTAATCTCAGACCTATCTAATCTGCTCACTTGTACTTTGTCTGAATTCGCTACATTTTCAATAAACCATTCTGCACTCATTGATGAATTAAGAGGTGGTAATCTATCGATAGTAACTCTAACTTGTGAATTATTTAATGGAAACCAGTATTGATATGCATCCTCAGCACCAAATCTGGCGAGAATTGTAAAATCATAGATTATAGTAGAATTACCAATATCCGCCCACTCTAAACTGTTACTAGCAATACTCCCGTCCTCATAAAAAATATCAGTCACTGAGATGATAAATACAGAACACACTACTATAAGAAAAACCGATGTCACATTCAGTATTCTTTTTCTTCTTCTTGATACGATTTGTAACCCCTCCAAATCATATCGATGTTACCCGTTGTCAATTGTGAAGACATACCCTCTATATAAGGACCCTAACCTCCATTATGCGCTTACAGAGTACCTAATATGCAGAATCGCATATCCAAAACAAGATTCAGATGATTGTACACAGACCGAGATTGGCATTATCCTCCCTCTTCTTAGTTTCAGTTATCATCTTTGGAACCTTGATCTTTTCAGGTCAACTCGCCACCTTGCAGACTGAACCTCGCAACTCCGTCACAGACCGGATTGTTGCACAGGATACCCTCCGACCTGAGATTTATGGTTGGGGAATTGATGGTATAGTTAGTGATGGAGAAGCCTTCACAGTTTGGGGTAATGTTACTGATACTGAGTCTGGTGTTCACAACGTGACTGCGAAGATTCGACAGGACGGTGGGGATCCAGTTGTAACTCTCATGGTCTTTAACTCATCATTCTACACTGCCACTTTCCCTGGAGTTGAGCTCAATCACACCTACTTGATTTGGGTAGAAGCATATGATACTGAGGATAATTTGGCTCTCAGTTACTCGCGTAGCTTTGACCTGCGGATTGACTTGAATCCACAAGTTGACCCTACCCTCACCTTACCTTATGTGGTGTCATTTAGCCTTCTTGCTCTAGCTATAGCTATAGGGTTATCATTTGTGTATAACAAGCGAAACCCCCGCCTTGAAACTGGAGTTGAAGAGGAAACAAACTCTGATGATTCATCCCAGAATGAATGATTGATACATTCACCTTATATTACCTCGATTGACTAGTCATTCTTGGACAGAGAGATTTCGTAATCAAGCAAATCCGTTTGATAATCCGATTCCGCCAAAGGTTAAGTTTCTGCCCAACACTTATATCGTCGATTACCGCCTGCAAGACAGGAATGTGATAAGTCATGTTCAGATACGCCCTCAAACGAGTCATACGAAGCTACCGGCTTTTTATTGCATTGACTCTTGGTGTCCTTATTGCGACCACATTCTTTGCAAGTATGCTAATGGCTGCTGATATCCAGTCTCAAAAGGCACTTACACAAGCTCTTGATGGTGTCGATTATGATGCTCGTATGGTAGCGACTGAAACAACATGGAATCTCACACAATACGATGAGATTGAGCAACTTGTTGAGGATATGCCTGAAGTTAGCGCATTAGATCGATATACTAAGTTTTCTTTCAATTATAATGCAAGTGCAGGGCAATCGTTCGATGTGTATGGTTTGGAAGAAACGAGTACCGTGTGGAATTCGCTGTCATTCCTAAACGGTAGTAGCACTCTGCAAGAGAATGAAACACTGGTTGTTGCGAGTTCTGTCAATGCCTCTCTCTTATCCATAGGGCAAATAGTAACTGTTCCTATCACGTACTTCACAAGTGATTCTCCATTTCCACAATCAATTAACTTGAACCTGACCGTAGCAGGCTTCTGTGATGTTTCAGAGCAGACAGCTCAACTACTCAACCCACAACAAACACTAAACTTGGGTTTCATAGAGATCCCAATTGGTAATTGGCGTGAGTATGATCTGATGCTTGTCGACTGGGGAGAAACAGTAGAACCAATATTAGATTGGTATCTACAAAAAGAAAATGCAACTGCATTAGCTGCAGCTACTGGCTATCTTATCCAACTAGATAGAGATTACCTAATCAACCCATACGACATTGGTGCTTCATCAACAAACATCCAAGATGCCTTATCGAAGATTGAAGACCGAACGGCGATTTACAATGCTAAAACCAGTAACCTTGTTGGGGCTGTTCTGTCAATGCTGTCTTTCGCGTCTACCATTCTGATTCTTGCGTATGTATCTCTGGCTGCACCGGTTATTTTCATGTCATGGTACTCATCAACAATGTTGAGTGATGTGAGCTATAATCTAAGACGCCGCGAGTTTGGTTTACTACAGACGAAAGGTTTTGGTCCGAAGTCCATAAAATCAATGTTAAGACTGGAAGGCTTTATCATAGGTATCATTGGCGGCACCGCGGGTCTCTTCGCTGGCACATACATCGCGCACGTAATTGGTGACGTTGCAATAGATTCAGCATTTACCTCAATATTAGCCAATCCGATCAATATGATATTTACAATTGTGTTTGGAGTTGTCCTTTCATATTGGTCTATTCGAGGACCCTCTGATCGTGCTTCGAAATTGGATCCATTAGATGCACTGAAACAATACATCTATGTTGAAGAACAAAGAGAATACAAACGTCTTCTCCCACTCATAGCTTTTGCCCTGGGTTCATACAAACTGATCGTATGGATTCTTGGTATTGATATGAACGTCCTTTTAGGAACTGGGTTTAGTTCTAATTTCATTGTGCTAATCGCTGTTTTACTCTGGACTCCTGTAGATGCGTTCCTGAATTTTGCAGGACCAATCGCATTCCTCTACGGTTCTACGAAGATTCTTCTTAGAGGATCTCAGCGATTCCAAATTGCTGTTGTTCAAACTGGCAAGCGTTTCTTTGGACAATTCGGAAATCTTGCAACTCGAAACGTTAAGAGGAATCCCTCAAGAAACGCGGCATTGGTATTTGTTGTGGCACTAATTGTGGCCTATGGTATATTCAGCGTGGGGAGTCTATCATCTGAACAAGATATGAGGCTTAGGACTGATCAATATAACGTAGGTTCTGATGTGAATGCATTATTTGCCCCAGGAGAAGATACTTCTGATTATCTTGAATCGCTAGAAGACATTGAAGGTGTTGAATTTACTACCACCGAATACCAAATCAGTTTCAGTACTACGCGTGGTTCACTTGCATCTAGAGCAATAGATCCAGAAAGTTGGTTAGAAACTGCTTTCTATGAGGACATCTGGTTCTCTGAACCCTCTATTGAGGATGTCATGTCCGAATTCACGGGTGAAAAAATCATCTTGCCAATAACCATATCTCGGCAATTGGAACTAGGTATAGGCAACATGGTGACATTGCTAATGCCTACCGGACCCTCATATCAGATGGAAATAGTTAGCCTAATTGGCTATTCCAGCCCCTTAGAAGCCATTGTCGGTCAAATTGCAGGTGATTTTGCGTTTGGTGGCAACTATCCTGCGTACATTCCATTCGATTTCTTAAATGATACTGGATTCCTTGATTATGCTGAACCGCATGTTCTCATGAAGACTGCTCAAGGGACTAATGGGACGTTGGTTGAACAAGAAATTCTGCAACTCTTTCCGAGCGCAGCAAGCACTGATTCAGCGACTACTCGGGCAACTGAACGTGAAGCCTCCACCTTTGAGATGGGTGCTACCCGTGCAAGATGGTTGGGTGTTTCCTTTGCAATTGTCTTGGCCATCATCGGAACTGGCCTAATCGTTTCTCTTACACTGAAGGAAAAGGAATATGAAACTGCACTCCTATCAGTACGAGGGTTTACGAATTCGCAAGTACTTAAGGTGCTTGTTGCAGAAATCATGGTAATGACCCTTTTCTCATTAGTACTGGGAATTGGAACCGGATTCATCTGGTTATTTGGTGACACATCAAATCAAAGTCAGAATGCGCAGGCACTTGTGCGACCACAGATGGTGTTAGATCCCTTAACCATTGGCTTGATGTGTCTTATCGTGCTTGCTATTGTTGTTTCAGCTATTCTTCCGATATTACGAACATCTAGGTTCGATGAAAAGAAAATACATGTCCTAAGAGAGTGATAATAAATGAAGAGCTATATAGAAACAAAAGACCTTGTGAAGGTTTTCAAACTCGGAAATGTGGAGGTACAGGCACTCCGTGGACTTTCCATTCAAATTGAAAAGGGAGAAATGGTATCTGTGATAGGACCTTCAGGTTCTGGCAAAACTACTCTTCTGAATATCATTGGGGGACTAACGAGAGCGACAGCCGGTCAAACATGGGTTGTTAGTAGAGATATTACTAACTCAAGTAATGCTGACCTTGGACTCTTGAGACAAAGGGTTGTAGGACACATCTTCCAGACACTTAATCTCATACCTACGTTGACTGCGTATGAAAATGTAGAGCTCCCCATGCTTGCCATCAAGATGCCTGCAGCTGATAGAAAGAAGAGGGTCACTGAACTCTTAGCAACTGTAGGTCTCACAATGCGAATGAACCATAAACCTGATGAGCTGAGCGGTGGTGAGAAACAAAGAGTTGCAATAGTATCTGCATTGGCCAATGATCCTCCAATCCTGATATGCGATGAGCCCACTGGTGATTTGGACCAAGCGACTGGTTCAAAAATAGTCCAATTCCTCCATCGGGTAAACAAGGAAATGGGAAAGACCATAGTTATGGTGACGCACGATCCAGCTATTGCTAGGCAGACAGACAGAATCTATCGTATCATGGATGGAAAAATAATCTCGGTACAAAAACCAAGTGAATCTGAGGAATCAAATGCCGCTATGCGTGTCGAGATGTATCGAGACCGACTGAATGAAACAGAATCAGAGATTGTTAGCTTAGAGCTGTCATACAAGAAACAGAAAATCAGTGCTGGAACATTTGCTGAACGATGGAATAACCTCAAAGAAACGAAGAAGTTCTTAGATAGTGAACTACTTCGTATGGGTTTGTAATATTCTTAGGAAAAAAGAACAACGAAACGTTATCTCGACGTTTCGTTGCTTGTTTAGTGTTGATTTGCTGAATTATCCTATCTTAAGCCAAGTATTTCTCCACACACCAAAGGACATGTATTTTCCAGCAGCCCAATCACTAGTGATATACATAATATATGCCCAGCCATCGTGCATTTCCATTTCACTATTAGTAAAGTGAAAACACTAATGCCTACGAACATGATTCACTTCTCTTTGAAAGATCTTTGATGCAGTTTAGTCTTCATCTCGGAATGTACTCAAGGCTCAATAGAAGCTTCACAAATGGTGTCATATGAACGAAACGCTTAGGATTATTAATGATAGAAGGTCTCTCAGAGATCGATGCCGAGATTGGGAAACTGGACGAACAAGCTCGATCGGGTGAGATTGAGATGGGAGTGTTTGCACACAAAAGAGTTGACCTTGCTGATAGAAGACGAATCTTTGAGGAAGAGCTACATCGATTAGGAATGTAAAATCGGAAAACATCAGTGGTTAGGTGAGATAGGTAAGTCGACAATAAACACTGTACCCTTTGTATGGTCTCCAGAAACTCTATCCTCAACTTCAATATGACCACCAAAGGACTTCACGAGAGCAAGAACGACTGACAGTCCAAGTCCAAGACCTTCTGCCCCTTTCATGAAGCGTTGGAAGAGATGGGCCTTACGTTCCTCTTCAATTCCCCGACCATGATCAGCTACCCTAATTCGCCAGAAGTCCTCGCCATCAAGCTTTGTGTAGTTGATGGTTACTTCTACTCGCTTCTCATTCTCGGAATATGCTAACGCGTTTTTGAACAAGTTGTAGAATAGATCCATCAGTAGGTTGTTGGCTTGTACAAAGCAGTGGCCTTCTCGGCTATTTACGCTGAAATCCAACTCTTCGTCAGGAAATTCTGCTTTAATCTGATTGAATGCATCGATTACCAAGGCTACAAGGTCTGTGTCTGCGAGTTCCTCTTTCCCAGTTTGGTCTGCCAATCCAATCTGGCGAACGTTCTCAACAATAAGGGCTGCTCGCTCAAGACTTGTTCTCGCATCAATGATGGCAAGATTTCTTGTAACATCATCCGTACCCTCCATCTCAAGAATTGAGAGAGCAACTAGAATCGCTTGGTGCATGTTCGTAATATCGTGAGCTAGAAGGTCAGAATATAGAGTCGCTCTTCTCTGAGAATCTTGAGCCCTTGACATGGAGTCTACATAGAGGCTTCCTAACAATGGAGGACCTAGTGCAAGTCCAATAATCAAAAGAACTTCAGCTGCCCACCATCCCACTGTCCAATCAAGGAAGACGCCTTTGAGAATATTTGGCATGATCCACAATCCAAGAAATAGCAATGCTATTCCCTGAATTGATTTCCAATCTCCATATTCACGAGTCATGATATGCAATAGAATGAGGAATCCTGCTAGCGCAGCGAGGTTTATGACAAGTAGGACTGAACGTCCTATTGGAGAACCAACGAGAGATACTACCGCTGCAAGAATGGAATTCTCAATATACATAGAAGTGAGTAGTCCAAGAACCACAAAGGAAAGTCTTGTTCCTATCCACATGACTTGCAGATTGGGAGGTTCTTCAGAAGGTGGATTAGTTGTCCAAACGACGCTCTGAAATATCACTAATAGCGATACTATTCCTCCGAGGATATATGGGACGACAGACTCACCTCTGCCCCCAATCAGAAGATTCGAGTATGAACTCATGATATAGATTTCAATAACAGTCCAAGAGAGGAAGAGTGTAAGTAGAGGGACTAAGTTCCATGCAGGATTTCTCTTGAAATAAACATAGAGGAGGATCGCCATCATGGCTGATAACATGGCAGCAGCTCCATGAGAAAGAAGGTAGGCTCCAAAATCGATGATAAGAATTCCCGGGGCAAAACCTTCAGCGAAGAGGGCAACAATGAACGGTCCTATTGCAAGAGTAAGCGTCCAAGTCAGGATTGTATTGGTAGACTTCTTACTGATATTCACTCGTCTGTAGAGTGGTTCACCAATCGCAAGCGCCATGAAAGCGAATCCGAGTGCCTGTAGCCAGAAGGAGAGTCGCCAGATGGACGAGAAGCTGATCTGTGCCATAATTAGTGGTAGGATTGACAAAGTGAATGCGAATAAACTGCTAAGCATGTAGGGTGTGCTATACATCCGGTTCTTTTCTTTCGTGCTTATCCAGAGAATACAAGAACTGAGAAATGCGGCTATGGCGATGACACCAAACACTAGTCCTAATACTTGCCTTCCGAATTCATTTACAGATGGTAGAATAAAGAAATAGAGGATTCCAAATGCTGCTAGTCCTGTTATTCCTATTGTTGGCATTGTCATTCTAGGGATAATACCTCTTAGCCCTGCTCTTGTACTGAGGACCGAAGCAAGAATGAATATTGAGAAGAGAGCCACTCCAAAGATATCTGTAGTAACTCGAATTTGTGCCTCCAGTCTCAGTGGTGTGTCACCACCGAATGCATGTTCTACAGCAGTTCCTGAATGGATCACGACTCGGACGAAGAGACCTGTAAAGAATATCCAATGTCCCACAGTGGTATCTCGATAATTTACAAGAAACGCCCAAGCAGCTGATGCAATTGCAAGAAATGCGATGAGCGCATGAATTGACACATAGGTAGTACTAGAATCCCAGGCTGTCGATGTGGCTTCGTAGAGAAAGAAGGCGACCGCTAATCCTAGTATCATACGGATAGCTATCTCTTTTGTTACGTTCTCTTCAAAGGCCATGTTTAGTCCCCATTTGCCTTAGGTCCCTTTTGAGTGGTACGAAACCTCTTCATGGTCCTTTTAACTATTAATGGGATGCAAATGAAGAATAATTGTTGCGGTTTTCGCGACAATAGGTTTTTGTGAAACCGACAAACTCTCTCTGCTTGATGTACAATGACCCTTCCACTAGTATTTGTTCATGGGGGCGCGACAGTCTTCAAAGAAGAATACCATGCTTCAATCCTTGAAGCAGTAAAAGAAGCTGCCAAGACAGGTCTAGCTGCTCTGACCAAAGGAGGTTCAGCCCTTGACGCAGTTGAAAGTGCAATCTGGATTTTAGAAGAAACCGACCTATTCACAGCTGGTAGAGGGGCTTGTGAAAATCTTGATGGCGAGATCGAAGTTGATGCTATGATAATGGATGGTAATCGACTGGATAGTGGCGCTGTTATGGCTGCTAGAGACATCATCCATCCCATCTCATTGGCTAGATTTGTTCTTGAGAGAACCCCTGTTATGCAGGTTGCTGGGAATGGAGCAAGCCGCCTCTATGATGTGATGATTAAGGATGGCTATAGAACAGAGGTTGAGCCAAGACGAACATCAAATATTCCTATTGCGAGTGAAAACGATACTGTTGGATGTGTGGCTGTTGATGAGCATGGGAGAATAGCCGCAGGGTCATCAACGAGCGGTTGGCCTGGCAAGCTACCCGGTAGAATTGGAGACTCTCCAATAATTGGGTCCGGTGTTTATGCGAACGAAATTGCAGGAACAAGTTGTACAGGGAAAGGAGAACAGATCCTCAGAGTTGTAATGGGTCGTATGGCGGTTGCCTATATTGAAAGTGGAGCATCTGTTCAAGATGCATGTGATAAAGCTGTTCGTGTTCTTCGTGATAGAACAACTGGAGAAGGAGGTCTCATCATGGCTGATAAAGAAGGTAATCTGGGTTTTGCTTTTGATACTCCTCACATGCCAATTGCTATCGCTAAAGATGAGAAAGTATCCTACTCTTCCATGATCCCATCGTTAACAGAATTGTGAGACCATAATCCCCGATTCCCCCGATGGATAAGGGTCTCTAGCGTTCATACTGTTGCTGTTGAAAGTATCTCTCCCTTCACACCGATAATGAGAGAAGAAATAGGAATCTCCTTGGACGCCATACTAGTAGCCTGTTTTACCATTCTGACCAAACCACTACAACAAGGAACTTGCATAACAAGCACGGTTACGTCTGAAATATCGTTGGCTGAGAATATCTGAACCAACTTGGTCATGTTTGCTTGGGCATCCTCAAACTTAGGACAGACTTGTATCACCGTCTTGCCTTTCAAGAAGTCTTCATGTATAGACGGATATGCAATGCTTGTACAGTCTGCTGTAATGAGCAGACTCGCTTCTCTGAGAGCAGGATGATTTGGAGCCATAAGTTTGAGCTTTACTGGAAAGTTCTGAAGATAGGATACTGCTTCAGTTGATCTTACTGGTTCTGTTTCAATGGTTGCTGCTGCTTCTACCTCTGACATATCAACTGTTGGAGAGCAATTACTTGCTTGTTCTGTACCACGAGTTTTTCGTACATGTTCCATTGCAGCCTCCTCGTTAAACTCAACGGTATCTACTTCTTTGAGAGTCAATGCATCCTCAGGACAGTGTCCAATACATGCACCTAGCCCATCGCAAAAGGTTTCGCTTACAACTTTAGCCACACCATCTATGATTTCCAGTGCACCTTCTTCACAGTTTGTGATGCAGAGACCACATCCATTGCACTTTTCCTCATCAATTTGGATCATTAGACGCCTGACCATTCTTATTCACGAATGCACAATGTGAAGTAAACTATAATAAGTATAGTAGTTACCGTTTGGATAGTGTCTTCTATGAAATCTAAAACTGGGACAAATTTGTACCGGCCACGAGTGAAAAAGGATGTAGAAGGTTGCCCAGTCTATGTCACCTC
>DAOWDY010000169.1 GCA_030638785.1 Candidatus Thorarchaeota archaeon | reverse complement strand
TCGGCTTCATTCTGTTAGCCTATGGTCTACTCAAACTGCTAGCAGGGTATATGCCAGAGAAGATTGGCGGCTACTTCAAGGACTTAGCTAGTATCTTCTACATACTGATGGTGCTGGTGTTCTTACTGGGCATAGTATTCAACATTTCATACTACCCCGGGACCTACGCGTGGGGTATTGTAGTCTTCCCAACGTCCATTAATTTCTTCGCCAATATGTGGGCAGTTGGAAACTCCAATCTTGGAGCGATTCTTCTCATCATCCTCTTCATCTATGGAATGATGAAGATCGTTGCAAAGAACGTAAAAGGAGAAGAGAAAGCCCAGCCTGCAGTAGCAACAGTATAGTTTCATCAAAACGATTTGAGAGAGGATTGTCCTCTCTCTTCATTTTCTTTTAGCAATCATCTACTATGGATAACAAAGCTCCCATGATGGATGAAAACTGTGAATTAGACTCATTATCTCGTTGTAGTCTGTTTCACCCATGACTAATCTGGGACAAATGGCCTCATCATTCAAGTATACGCCAAAGTGAATGTGATCGAACTCGGTGGGTCTGAGGAATCTACCAATCTGATCACCTTTTACCACCCAATCACCTATTTCTATATCAAGCATTGCGGCTTGTTGAGCTCTAACAGCTTCATCTGGTGAATCACCTTCAAATCCGTACTCAATCGTAACTGTTTCATTGAACCGGATTTGCACTCCCACTTTATAGACAGTGGCCCCCTCCAAATATCCTAGTTCTATATTTTCAACAATTCCAGGAGCTGCAGCAATCACCACGGAGTCATTGTAATAGAAATAATCAATGCCATTGTGGACGAATCCCCAAGGACAGTTGTCACTCTCGCTGTAGCCATCATTGAAGTGAGCAATGTCTGACTGATTGTCATAGATTACGCCCATGAAGTTGAGAATGATTGAGTCATACCGCCCTTCATTATCAAACGTGTTGCCAATGATATCATTGGAGCCCAGCAAGTAGATTATACCAGCAGTAGCAACTAGAAGAATAAGGACTCCGCCAACACATATCCGTTTATTCATAAAGTTTGGAATACAAATCGGGTTCTAAAGGGTTTTGACAGATCAAATGATTATTGAGCGACAAATGAAGTGGCACACATTCATAACGTTTTTATCCCAATCGAGATTCAAACTTCAAAGCGCACTGGACGCGAAAGGGCCCGTGGCATAGACTGGTTATTGCGCCGCTCTGATAAGGCGGATGTCCGGAGTTCAAATCTCCGCGGGCCCACCATTAATTTTCAAAAATTGTCAAGACTTGGTTACTCGGTTCTCTAGATCCATATACGAGGAAAAACCAAGTCTTTTTCTCTAAGTTATGTACGCGTTATTAGCTGTTGGTTGCCATGACGAAACCCAGCACTTCACCTGTGGTCATTGATATCGGTACACGACTTACAATGGTTGGATTTGCAGGAGAAGACTTTCCAAGGTTTGTATGGCCTACTGTTGTTGGCTATCCCTTGATTGACACCATGATAGACAGTGATTCTACAAAAGACTACAAAGTCGGTCAGGACGCATTCGATTCATTATCTCAGAGACTTGTGTATCCTCTAAAAGGTGGACATATCGAGGATTGGGATGCAATTGAGGCAATTCTACGTTTTACCTTCGAATCACTTGATGTCAATCCCAAAGAGAGTAAGGTATTATTAACAGAACCAACCTTCGGTCCTCCCAAAATACGACAACGTCTTGCACAATTGATGTTCCATGAATTTGGTGTGGGTCATCTATATTTTGCACTTCGGCCAGTACTCGCTTTGATGGCTACCCGTAAAAAATCAGGCATAGTTTTCGACTTCGAGCCTGACTATACTTTCATTGTTCCAATCTTCAAACGCTTTGCTATCCCGCATGCCGTAGAAATCCTAAATCCGCCTGTCACAACTGGATTAGAGCTTTCATTTCTTGCGGAACGATTAGTGGCTGCAATTGAGAATACGGACACTGATATTCATGATCTCTTATACGGTAATATTGTACTCATTGGTAGTTCTACAACAACAACTCGATTCAAAGAGAACTTGCAAAAGGAGATTGTTACAGTGATTTCCGCAGATAGAGATTTCTCAATCATAGATGCTCCAGAACGACTCTACCTACCTTGGATTGGTGGAAGTATGATAGCTTATCTTCCCTCATTCATTGAGGCATGGGTAAGCCACACTGAATTCTCACAAGAGGGACCTGAAGTATTTGGAAGGGAGATTTAGTAAGATTCCTCTCTCTATTTTCAAATCTCTGCTTCTTTCATAGGAAATCCTATATCCAAACTGGAAATTCCCATCTTTGAAGGAGGCAAAATTGAAGGTGTGTGAAACGTTTGGTACAAATTCAACTATACATAGAAAGCTCCAAAGTCAGACTGTCTCCTGTAGAAATAGATTCAGCTGGCGCATCATGCCAACAGCCCTATCACAATGGACCATATGGGACACCAGGTGAAACAGGAAAAACTCTCAGTAGCGACCAGATGATTCTCATCGATGCAGTGAGTCGTGCGGCAGATATATCGGGCTTAGATTTCGAGATCATCGACACGGGAACATGGGGGTTTGTAAAGAAACTAACCTCCAACAAATCGCATCCAATTCCTAGAATCGAATACAATGGGCAGATACTGTTGGGCATACCACTCTCAAATGAGATTGTTGAATTTCTGATGGGAGTAACTCCTCCTTAGACATTTTCTCCATCGCATCTAGATTGAACAGGTCCATTATACCCTTCTGTTTATTACCCCTCATGCTCTAAAAAGAATCATGAAAATCCTGGTCACTTATTTCTCCCAGACAGGCAATACCAAGCAGATTGCGGAGGCAATCCATGAAACACTCTCCACACGTGAAGAAACAGATATCAGTTCCGTCAGGAGCATCGAATTTGAGAAACTAGATGACTATGATTTGCTATTTGTGGGTGCGCCTTGCCATGATAGTGATTTAGCCCCACCGGTGAAGGGATTTCTTGAGAAACTACCTAATTCCCCCCGTTTCAAGTTGGTTGGATTCTTTACGCATTCAACTTACATGCCCGAACGAGATGAGCGAGCCAAACAACTCTATGATCAATGGGCAGGTAGGTGCCACCTATCTTTCGAAAATACATGTAGTGCCAAGAACATCAATTTTCTTGGGTATTTTCACTGTGAGGGTAAAGCTATTGCACCTATTGAAAATTTCATCCATCAAGAAATAATCACTGATGAGGACGAATGGAATGAATACCTGCCTGAGCTTCGAAAGCACCCCGACGCCAACGATATAGAGAATGCAAAGAAGTACGCTCTGGGGATACTTGATAAGCTGTAGTAAAGTCCCTACCTAATGGATTGATATTTCCTCAAAGGTATCATATTGGCGGAGTTCAGAACCCTTATTCTACATACAAACTCGACAATTATCACTAGATATTGGTGGTTTTCGAAGATGCTGATGACAAAAATCCAACAGTTGAAGGATGTTAATGTGAACGAGATTGCTGAGTTCGTCTTCAGAGCTTTGCATGAGAGAAGTGAGAGCGAGTCCCGCACTCTTGAAACCATTCGCGAATTGTTTGGGAACTATTTCAAACCAAACGATTGGAGCTGTATTGCCATACAAGATTCCAAGATCGTAGGATGGATGTTTCTCTTCCACTATACGGAATCAATGATTTACATTGAATCATGGCACCCAGTAGTTGCTCCAGGCCCTGAAGAAGACACGATTGCTCGAGCTTTGATTGAGGAGAGCGTCAAATACGCAGAAAAGAGTGGAAAAGATAGAATGGAGGTCTTTCTGATGGATATGACCGAAGAGCGTCGGCTTCTTTATCCAACCTACGAGCGTTGGTATGAATCTGCTGGAATGCCAAGGGGTGGAGAATGGGCATACATGGAAGCTTCACTTTCGGACATGGAAATACCTGATGTAGAATTTCCCGAAGGATTTAGTATCGTTCCAATCAAGGATGTCCCAAATGAGGAAATTTGGCCCTGTTACTTTGAAACGTTCATGACTAGTGGAGATGGTCGCTTCTTAGATCAGACTGATGCACAACGTAGAGAGAATTTTGACAAATTCTTCGATAAATCTCGATCAAGGGATGAGATGGCATCGATTATAGTAAAGAAAGACGAAACAATTGTTGGATATAATCAGGTCATCATGTGGGGAGATGATGGTTTCTTTAATGGTATAGGGATTCATCCTGATTTCAGAGGAAAAGGTCTTGGTAAGGCTATGATTCTGAAGAGTATGAAGCGTGCCGCTGACAATGGTCTTCCAAAAATGATCTTAGAAGTTGATATCGATAATAAGATTGCATACAATCTCTACGAAAAAGTTGGTTTCAAGCAGACAAAAGGCTCAATTAGTCATGTCTGGAAGAGGGCAGAGTAACCTGAGGAACTCCATATGAGTGTCAAAAATGAGATCGATCGAGAAGCAATCTGGAAAAGAATAGCAGAGATTAGGCAACATGATAGTGATCCTGAGCAACTCAAGAAACTTCTAGCTGACTGGAAACGAGATTTTGGTCCTGAGTATAACGAACTTGTTAAAGAGATATTGGCTGAAAATGTCTGTAAAAATGCTAGAAATTGGGCAAAAGAGAAGGGAATCTCAACTGCAGACGATATTGTCCAAAATATGTGGGAAGGATGGGAAGAAGGTGAATTCACAATTGAGCGAACCGAGGATGGCATTCAGATTCAATGTACAAAATGTCCTATTGCAGATGCATATCGGGCAATTGGAGAAATAGAATATGGTCTTCTCTTTCAATGTGATGAAGACCCTCATATTGTAGCTGGAATTAATCCGGAGATAGAATTTCGTCGCACAAGGACCCTGATGGACGGGGATGACTGCTGTGATCATTACTATTCAAAGAAATGAACAGTAGGACACACTATCAGGCGGAAGCACCTTTCTTTCTATATCGGAGAATAGCAACTACAATGATGGGAATGACTATTACCCCCGCGACTATTGGGACTAATAGAGAATTCAAATCCGGTCCCGAATTAACAGAAATATCATCCTCAGCTGCAGGAATAATGTAATTTATCAAAAACTCATAGTACGGAGATGGTTGATCGATAAATCCCCCAGTGACTACTACAACCAAATCGTGTTCGGGAACAACAATAATCTGTTGCCCATAAAGTCCAGTGGAAAAGTAGGCTTCAATATTGGGATATGTCCACCATTGGTATCCATACCCTCTATAGTTCGACAGTGTCATTGCGGTTTCTGTAGAGGCTGTAATCCAATCTGTTGAAACAATCTGTTGTCCGTCCCATGTTCCGTTATTCAGGTAGAGATATCCAATTCGTGCCATATCACGCGGCCGAAGCGATAATTCACTACCTCCAATATTGACTCCGAGGCTGTCATCGCCCCAATATGCTCTGGGAATTCCAATTGGACCAAACAGATTTTCTTGTGCAAACTGCAGAGTATTCATCCCGGTCGTCACATTGACTATGGTTGATAGCAGATGAGAAGCCCCGCCGCAATAGGTCCAAACATCTCCGGGGTTTCTAATCATTTCTCGGTCCAACACAAATTGAACAGGGTCAGAGCTTGACATCATTTGACGATAGACATTGCTTGGATTACTATAAGGAACAATCCACTCATCCCACTCAATTCCTGGAGTCATCGTGAGAAGATGCTCAACCGTCATAGCTTCTTTTCTAGAATCCACATTGTCGAAGGTCCTTTCAGGGAAGAAATCCAGCACCTTCTGGCTCACATTATCAAGATAACCCTGAAACATAGCAACTCCGACTAGGACAGATGTTATGCTCTTCGTAGTGGAGTATAGCAAGTGGGTTGTATTGCTAGAGAAAGTCGATCGAGGATACTCCTCCATGATAATGTATCCGTCTTTTACAATTAACAAAGAATGTAGAGGTAGGTCTTCGTCAGTAACAATAGAGAGCATCTCATTCAGTCTTGAGGAATTCATTCCCTTGCTCTCCGGTGTGGCAAATTCCCATTCGTCAGTTGGCCAGTAGTCACGGGATTCCTGTTGTGTTGCAGACACGACCATTAGATTTGGCATCATCATAATACCAAGAATGAAGATGAGAAGCAGTAGAGAAATACTTCTGTGACGAAGAGATCTAGAGCTCATAACCAAATCACGAAGGTATAATATAACTAAGACTTTGCATTGTAGCAATCATAGACTGGTTCTCAAATCAAGTGGTTTGCAATCCATTGTTTGAGATATTCTCCTGCAGGTATCTTTGCTTCCCAACCGAGATCGGTATGAAACCCTTCATGACGACAGGTCACTAATTCTTCCATTCCTGATGGGCGTTGGTCAGTTACATCTTCCGAGTGCAGATGAAGGGGATAGTTGTATTCCGGAGGCAATTCCTGCATTGTATCAGCCGATAATGATGATATAATGACGCCTGATAGGACTGCCTGATGCATGAAGACTGCATAGCGGTCGTCCTTTCGATAGAACTCCTGAAACTCTGGTTTTTGGTACATCCTTAAGAAAACATCACGATACTTCCTGAACAATTGATTCTCAGGCCGAGTAATTAGAATCCCTGCATTGAAGTATGGTCGAATCTTTTCTCCGTCTACGTGTGCAGTCATCGGAAACACTTGATCTTCAGACACACCACAGAAATCGTAAATCAATGTCCAGAACTGATCAAGTGGTTCTTCGTAGCGCGATCCAACAAGGGTGTGATGAACCGGTCTGTAGCCAAGAACCTTTTCATCATCAAGCAAGAATTCCTTGGGCTCTTTCAATATCATACTGTTTGTATTCATCCAAGCTAACAGTTTTGTCTGACTTGATGCAGTCACTTCAGCAAGCGCCTTGGCAAAGACTTGTCCAGCAAAAGGAAACTCCAAAACGTTTCTATCAAGTTGAAAGGGAATCAGATTTACGTTCAGGCGACCCAGATTGTTCTTTACACTTGAAGAGAGCTGCATTTCGGATTCTGGCGTGAGATACCAGATTGGTACCTTGGAGAGAGAGCCTGCAAAGGCGCGAACACTTTCAGCAAAGAGTATAGCATTAGTGCCTTCTGTTTCTGATGACCCGATGATTGAAGCAAAGATCAGTTTTTCTAGTGTCTTGACCCTTTCAACTGGCGACATGTTAATTTCTATAGCTTATTGTTACTTAATGCTCGGTTTTAACGCAAGCTACCACAGATTTTTAATCACGACTCAGATGATCTGAAATCCATGATATTTGCTTCATCGCCTTAGTCGAATAACCAGAACAGCAACCAGAACCACAACTGAAACTCCTGAGATTGCTACAGTGACTGTAAGCCAATCGATAGGAGCTGCAGGTACAATCTCATCCTCTGTTGCAGGAATTATCCATTCTGTGAGTGCATGCTTCCATTGATTCCGCAAGAAATCTCCATAATTGTCATAACCTGTCACAACAGCAACGAGATCGTATTCAGGGATGACCGAGATTACTCTAGCCCAGAAACCAACGGCATTGTATGCTCCGACCCCTCTATAGATCCACCAGAGATAGCCGTAGTCCTTGATTGTATTAACACTAACAAGCGATTGTTGTGTGTCCATAACCCACTCTTCAGGTATAACTTGCACACCATCCCATGTACCATTGTTGAGATAGAGATACCCAATCTTAGCCATATCTCTGGTTGTTAGAGAACAAGAACCAGTACCATCAGTGAAACCCTGTGAATCCGTGTCCCAATCAACATCCGCTATGCCAATAGGACCGAAAAGATACTCCTCAGCCATCTCACTGGCGGTATATCCCGTAACATTCTGTAGGACTGCAGAAAGCAGGTGAGCAGCACCTGAGTTGTACTCGAAGTAAGTTCCAGAATCGCGCAACATTGGCTTATCCAAGACATACTGTATCCAGTCATTTGTGTTCTTCATGGCAATAGGATCAGTATTCTCTTCCCATGAGAGTCCAGATGTCATTGTCAGAAGATGCCAGAGAGTAATCTCAGCCTTCTCTTCAACATCTGTGGTAATCTCTCTATCCGAGAAGAACTCTAGGACACTTGTATCAACACTCTCGATTAGCTCCTCATCAATTGCAATACCAACAAGCGCAGAGAGAATACTCAATGTGCAAGAATAGATGTCCATCGTCCGATTCTCATCGTAGGTAGAACTGAGGTACTCTTCAAAGACTATGTATCCATTTCGAACTATGAGCACGCTGAGAGGGCGAAGTGCACTTGGTCCCAGTAGATACTCCACCATCTCCTCCAATTTGGTAGAGTTCATTCCCTGCTCTTCAGGTGTAGAAATTCTCCAAGACTCAGTGGGCCAGTAGTCCCTCGCAGCAGAAGCGATAGGGATAAAGCTGGTTCCCATAATAATTGTAACAACTATGAAGGTAAGTAGTTGCTCCTTGCTAGAACTGGGCATGAAAGAACGATACGAACTTCAACCTCTTTAAGGGAGTATTTTGGCGCAATGATGTGTGCATGTGAAAGCAAAAAAGCATTATCACAGACTAGCAGAAGAATCGAATAGAGGTACGATGGTTATGCCAGAAGAAGGAAAAGACAAAGGCTTCAGTTTCGACGCCCTCTCTAAGAGTCTTGAGAGCCAACTTGATGGTTCTTCTGATGATGCAGCTGCAACAGGTGAAGTGCATGAGATGACTGGCTCTGATGTAGTTGCCAGTATCCGGAAATCGTCTACCTCTCTTGTCACCTTCTATAGAGATGGCTGTCCCTTCTGCGAGCGACTCATGCCTATACTAGATGAACTTGCTGATGACTACAAGTCTAAAGTTGCGTTCACCAAGGTGAACGTCGATAGGGTTGAGAATGTACGTGAGGAGTTCAAAGTACTAGGAGTTCCTCTGGTTGTAGCATTCAAGAAAGGAATGCCTGTAGGCCGCATCGAAGGTCTTCGATCTGTGGATGAATATGACCAATGGATTGAGAGTATTCACGGTGGTCTTCGCCCAATGGGAATCGACGAGGGTCCATCGACCCGCATTGAATAATCAAACATTACGTGAATGATGGGTTTTTAATTAGGACACCTTGTCGAATTGAGTTAGGTGACCCCACGCTTGACAGAACAACGCATACCAATTGTTCGCAGTATAGAAGAAATTGAAGATCCCATGGCACGAAAACGACTTGATGACCTCATCAATGAGTCATACGTGAAGGGAGTAATGCTATGGGGCAGTCGTGCCACTGGGTTTGGAACTCCTGATACCGATTGGGATGCGCTCATCTATGTCACTGATGAATATTATCACAGCCTAGAACTCAAGGACACAATCTGGCTTGAACACGATGAATCTGTAGAGCCAAAACGTCTTGTAATTGACTTTTCACCAATCTCTGATGCATGGTTTAGACAGCAGATCGAATCGCCCCTGGACATTGATCACTTTCCCTATGTAGAAGGTGTTGTCATCCATGACCCCACAGGAAAACTCGAGGAGTGGCGACAGAAGCTTGCCAGCTATCCAGAAGAGCAACATCTTGACCGATTGAAGAACAAGTTCTTTCTAGTTGGAGGGTCTCTAGGTAATGCGTTTATTGATTCTGAGCGTGGTCAGACCCATGATATGAAACTCAATATGTATCGTGCAATAGTTGCAGCAGTCAACCTCTGGTTTACAATCAAAAAATCCTGGACCCCGCCGCTGAAGTGGTGGAGTCGTCATGTGAAGAATTTGGGTATTGATGATGAAACCTACGACCTGTTCTGTAAAGCACTTGATGACCCGTCTATGGAAACTCTGCGTCCCCTCTACGTTCACCTGCGAGAGATGATCATCGCCGAGGGCTACGAGTTTCCAAATGAGCCAATGCTTACGTTTCTGGAAACTATCCATACCGATGGAAGACCAGCTCAGATTCGCCACAGCTATATGTAGAACTTATTCGAGAGCTAAAGTTTGAGTATGAATACGTATTCTCCATCTGCCATGCTCATCTTGCGTTGACAAGATGATTCTGATGGTGCCTGCCCATATGCATTTTCTATCGGTTAAAGTTGGTCGGAAGCTTACAATAATGTTCAACACTTCGAAAGCCTTTTAGTGGGGTTCCGTCCGGGCCGGACATAAGATTCGACAGTCTTCCGGGTGAAGATAATCATGTCTGAAAATGTTGGTAATCGATATTTGGTGATTGTTGGCGCTATCATTGTCCAGCTATGTCTGGGTACAATCTATGCGTGGGCAATCTTCCAGACCGCTCTTAGGGGTGGCACCTATGGTTGGCCATCTCTATATACGCAGCTTCCATTCGCTGCCGGCCTCGCTTCTTTTGCTCTGTTCATGATTTTTGCAGGGCGTTGGCAGGATAAGGTAGGTCCACGAAAGGTAGCTACTTTTGGCGGTATTCTGTTGGGTGCAGGTTACATCCTCGCATCCTTTGTTGATATGCTTGCACTTGATGCAACAATGGGTACAGTCTATCTCGTCATCACCTACGGAATTGTTGGTGGTGCTGGAATTGGATTTGCATATGTCTGCCCAATTGCTGCATTAGTCAAGTGGTTCCCTGATAAGAAAGGTGCAATAACTGGAATTGCAGTTGCTGGCTTTGGTGGAGGAGCATTCATCTTCCTCTATGTTGAGGAGTACTTCATCAACACCCTGTTTGCTGGTCTTGTAGGCATGCCATTCCTGTACCTCGGATTCATCTATTTGGTCGGCGTTGTCATTGGCTCACAGTTCCTGACAAATCCCCCTGAGGGATGGGTACCAGAAGGATACACACCTCCAGCCACAAGTGCTGATGCATCTGGCGAAGGTATGATGCCTGGTGAGATGATCCGCACAAGCTCATTCTGGTTGATGTGGCTCATGTTCGTCTTTGCAGCTACTGCTGGTCTGATGACCCTCGGCAATGTGAAGAGTGCTGCTGCTCTTGTTGACCCACTTGTCAATGGAGCTCCACTGCTTCAGCTAGGCGCGCTCATTGGTGGAATCATGTCAATATTCAATGCTGCAGGTAGAATCGTCTGGGGTGCAACCTCTGACAAGCTTGGCCGAGCTAACACAATGATCCTCATGTTCATCGTTTTGGCTATGTCAATGTTTGGTCTTGCCTGGATGTCCATGTCTACTCCAGCTGAAGGTCTGTGGGTTACAGTCACAGTCTTCGCATCCCTTGTAGGATTCTGCTTCGGTGGTAACTTTGCTTTGTTCCCATCATCAACAGCTGATTACTTCGGTTCAAAGCATGTTGGTAAGAACTACGGAGTCATGTTCACTGCATATGGTATTGCAGGAATTGTTGGTGGACTAGTTGCAGGTCTCTTTGTAGACTTCACTGGCAGCTACTTCATGGCCTTCGTAGTCACAGGCGTGCTTGCAATAATTGCTGTCATCTTCACATTCGTTCTGAAGATGAAGCGTGCAAATACTTCTGGACCAGAAGCCATTGTAATCGAAGAATAGTTCATACTTTAGGCCAGAGGACACGTTCCTTTGGTCTTTCCCTCTCTTTTTCTTTATCTCTGAATGTTTATCTACGACTAGGCGGTGAATTAATTGAGGTGCATGTACTGGTTGATTTTAAAAAACGTCTAGATCTCGCTGAAAGACGTCTAACTCTCACTCACCCTTGTGATTGGTGTGATAAACCCAAGAATGAATGGACAAACACTATGAAATGGAGGAATCAAAGAAAGCACTACTGCTCAATGGAGTGCTATTCTGCCGGGGAGTACCACCTGAACCGCTACATGTGTACCATCCCCACGATTATTCTTGGAGTATTCTGTGCATTTGTTATTTCGATATTTCTCACTGATCTAACAACAGAAACTATTGTAGCAATTGTTACCATAATTATGGTCTACCTTCTCTTCAGCAGTGCATCACTCACCTGCGTAGTGCTTGGAAAGAAGAAACGGCTTATCAGAAATTCTGAAGAAGGAGGAACTCAGTAAATGAATAGGGTATTTAGCGCAACCATTTCTCAACGTAACTATAGAGCGGTTCTATTCCTATTTGCTTGGTCATGTGTAGTTTTGGCTGGAGTCTTAATTTTCGTGTACTGGATGAATCCAATAGTGGACTTTGCAATTCTGATCCTTATTGCTGGCTTGGTGTATATGTTTACCCTCATCCTGTTATTCAGACGGAAATATCCTCCTTCAGCTCGATATGACTAGCTATTTTCCTCAAATAGTCGTTTAACGTATAGGAGTTCGGCAATAGGTAAATTTTGCCCAAAACTACGTATAATTGGACAAGGCTTATTAACACAAAATTTTCCGCCGAAGCCAAAGTACCTTTCGGATTTAAGGTGACTATATTGTCTGACGAAACAAAAATCACTGTCAAGAGCCAGGAAGATCGCAGGTTCGCGCCTTCTGATTCATTTCGAGCTAAGGCTTACGTCAAAAGCCATGATGAGCGAATGAAGATTTGGAAGGAATCTATTAGCGACCCTGACAAATACTGGCTCGATATTGCAAATTCTGATCTATTTTACTGGAAGCAGAAGCCAACTAAGGGATTTGAGTGGGTCGATAAAGACGAGATCAAATTCCAGTGGTTTGCTGATGGTAAGACCAACATGGCCTACAACTGCCTCGATAAGTGGGTTGAGAAAGGTCTTGGAGATACAACTGCTCTTATCTGGCAGGGCGACCCCCTCGATGAAGATAAGACTTACACCTTCTCTGAGCTTACATCCGAGGTCAGCAAGGCTGCAAACGTCTTGAAGAACCTAGGCGTCAAGAAGGGCGATACAATCACATTCTACTTGCCTATGATTCCAGAACTCGCCATTCTCATGCTCGCTACTGCACGAATTGGTGCAGTTCACAGCATTGTCTTCGGTGGCTTCAGTGCCGACTCACTCAAGGACCGAATCGACGACTGCCAGAGCAAGCTGCTCATTACTTCTGATGGGTACTACCGTAACGGTAAGCACATCCAGCAGAAGAAGGGTGCTGATGTTGCTGTTGCAGAGTCCTCAGTCATCGAGAAGGTTCTCGTTGTACAACGCATGGGTGACCTCCTTGAAACCCCATGGACCGAGGGCAAAGACCTCTGGTTCCACGAAGAGATGGCCAAAGTTGATGATGTCTGTGAGCCCGAGTGGTTGAACGCTGAGGACCCACTCTTTATCCTCTACACATCCGGTTCAACTGGCAAGCCAAAGGGTGTTCTTCACACAACCGGTGGCTACATGGTCTACACAGCATGGACATTCAAAAACATCTTCGACTATCACCCAGGTGACATCTACTGGTGCACTGCTGACATTGGCTGGATCACTGGCCACAGCTACATCACCTACGGACCTCTCGCTGCTGGTGCAACTACCATGATGTTTGAAGGCACTCCTTCAGCTGGCGTACCTGACTCAGCTCGTTTCTGGCATGAAGTTCAGAAGTGGAAAGTCACTCAATTTTACACAGCGCCCACAGCTATTCGTGCGATCATGCGCTACGGTGACGACCCAGTCAAGAAGTACGACATGTCAACTCTCAATTTGCTCGGAACTGTTGGTGAACCCATTAACCCGAGTGCGTGGATGTGGTATAGAGATATCATTGGTAACAGTAATTGTCCAATTGTCGACACCTACTGGCAAACAGAAACAGGTGGCGTAATCATTACACCCCTGCCTGGAGCAACAGACACCATCCCCGGTTCCTGCACTTACCCATTCTTCGGAGTAGAACCCCTTATCGTTGCAGAAGATGGCAAACCCGTCAACGCAAACGAAGGTGGATACCTCTGTATGAAACGACCATGG
>DAOWDY010000199.1 GCA_030638785.1 Candidatus Thorarchaeota archaeon | reverse complement strand
ACGAATAATCTCGACTCGACTTCCATTTCTCCTATTACACTGCAAGCACGGGGCTATCAGTTCCTTCAATGACTCTCTCTGTGGCACTTCCCATTGTCCTGCGGTTTTCAACAGATGCACCACGAGCACCAATGATTACCAGATCCATTTCTGAACCATTTGCGTAGGAAACAATTCGCTCAGAGGGCAATCCCTCTTCAAGGATTAGCTCTACTTTGATGCCATATTTTTCTGCGGCTTCTTTGTAGCCTTCTAACAGGACTTTTCCATTTCCTGCATACTTTACTTTAGTTTCCTGCTCATCGGAGCCAGTCATAACAGCAAATTGCTGTACGGATGGAATTGGAATTACGTGGATGATATGCAACTCAGACTCAGTCATCTCCGCTATTTCGAAAGCGACTGTTGCTGCTCTCGCAGATCTCTCACTTCCGTCAACTGCTAACAAAATCTTCTTTGATCTACAGAAGATTCTCCCCGGTTCACAGTACAGTATATTTTCCATGATAAACTATCGTTAAATTCCCTTAAAAATGGGTTGGATATGCACACTTAGCCTCCAGGAATGCTAAGATTTAACTTCAAATGGAAAAAAGGTTGCAGTATTAGCTTTATTATTGGAGTTGATTGTTAGGTGACGGATATTTACAATTATCATGAGAAAGAGAGTTATCCATCCCACAAGGGAGCGATAGCTGGTCTCTTCATCGTGTTTGCAGCATTCATCGCGTATGGAGCATACTCACTGAGTAATCTCTGGACACAATATGGCTCAGCTATCATACTACTGATTGATGGAACAGGAATCCCAACTTTTTTCCTTGAGAATCTAGTCTATGTAATCGGATTCCTTGGAGCAATTATCATATTCACGATTCTTGTTGCATTAGGTGCATCAGTCCTCGCAAACAGATTAGGCGGCACTCTGATCTACATTGGTGCAATATTCATGAATATCATGGCTTGGTTAGGAGTTTTGCTCCTAGTTGCAGTATCAGGATGGAACTTCTCGATTCTCGCAACTTCATGGCCCATCATGATTCCTGGGATTTTCACTCTCTTCATTACAATACTTCTCTTCACTGTCTTCAAGGAAAGGGTAAGACGAGCTGGAGAGATAATCAAACTGACTGGACAAGTTTGTTTAGATGAGAAAGGCGTCTTTGTGCCACCGCTCCTGACAATGATATTCACATTAGTGTCAGCGGTTCTGTTTGCAGGAATTATCTTCCAGTTTACACCACTCGAGGTTCTCCTAGGAACAGAGGATCTCACATTGGAGAACGGATGGCCACTCGGAGTCGGTCTTGTTCTCTATCTATTTGTAACGATCTTCTTCTACAATTTCTCGTATGGTACTACATCGGGGATGGTATACCTCTACATGAGAGGCAAGGACCCTGCTCTTGGAGATGGTGTTAAGTCATCTTTGGGAGTAATTGGGGGGCTCATTGTATTGAGCATCCTGAGTGTATTTATTATGCTAATCCGAATCGCCATCCAAGCACTTACAAGGAAGTCAGGAGCAGGCGGTAGATTCGCTGGAAACATGGCGAGTGGAATTATTGGAATAGTTTGGTTCTATATCAACTACTTCACAATTCCTGCTATGGTAGCAGAAGAACTCAGTGCGACTAAAGGCATTAAACGAAGCGTGGACTTGGTACGGAAGAATTTTGTTGATGTCATCATCAAGGAAACAGCTGTTAGGTGGGGCTTTGGTGTTCTCGCGTTCTTTGTCTTCGTTTCCTTTGCAGCTGGTGGCGCAGTCATTGGATGGTTTGTTACAAGCGGCGATGTCCTCTTGACAATCCTAGTAACCGTCTTGTTTGTGGTTTTTGCTGCGATTCCAAGTACTTTGATACTACGTACTTTCGACATTGTGTATGTCACTCTTCTGTATGTTTTCATTCGTAGAAAGGAAGGCGACATTACAGGAAAGACCGCAATTCCCTCAGCAATGAGCAATGAGATGGAGTCTGCGTACACTAGGGCCAAGGAACTACAATAATCAATTCTGTGGGTGCAGGTTGATAACCGCACCCACTCATCATATTTTTGACGCAAATCAGAAGAGTCTAAAACAGGTTCTACTGGTCATCTTAATCAGAGGAATGAAGCATGGAACCAAAGGTTGCTGCATCTAATGCCCTTGAAGCTGTTCTTGAGGCTAGACCTGGCGAATCGATTTTGATTGTGACAGATGATGTGCGAAAGGATGTTGCTGATGCATTTGCGGAAGGAGCGATTGAACTGGGACTCTGGACAAGGATGGTAGTTCTGGATACAGAAGAAGACGCTTACCGAGTATCGCCACCTCACCATTTAGTCGAGATGATTAATGCACCAAACCCACCAGATATCTACATCAACATCCTTAGAGGTCATGCTAAGGAAACTCCATTTCGTATTGCCATTATCAAGCTTGAAACAAGAAAGGGACAATCTCGACTTGGTCATTGTCCTGGCATAACCATGGATATGCTCACAGAGGGAGCATTATCACTTTCACGAGATGAGAACGCTGCTATGCAGAAGAGTGCGAGATCTCTCCTAGCAAATCTTCAAGATGTTGAAACCGTTCATGTTACATCACCAAGTGGATCGGATTTCACATTCAGTGTCAGAGGAAGAACTTGGTTTAGCGACACCTATCTGAATTGGAAGGACATGAAATGGATGAATCTCCCAACTGGAGAAGTACTCGTTGGTCCTGTTGAAACATCAATGAATGGGACCCTAGTATGTGATCTTGCAGTAGGTGGTGTAGGTCCACTTGAAACACCAGTATCCATCAAAGTAGAGAATGGTAGGGTCACTAGTATAGAGAGCGAGGATAAGAGAGCTCTGAAGCTTATTGAAGAAACTCAAGCAACTGATGAAATGGCCAAGTTTGTCGGAGAATTTGCTTTTGGACTGAACCCTAAGGCAAGAATAGTTCAGGAATTTCTTGAGAGCGAAAAAGTCGGAAATGCTATCCATGTGGCGTTTGGGAATAACATGGATTACCCGGGTGTAGTTGCTAATAATTCCGCAAATCATCAGGATTTCCTAGTAGATCGTCCAACGGTTAACATCACGTATTCTGATGGACGTCAGAGAACCGTGATGGAGAATGGCAAGCTCCTGGTCTAGCAGATTTCCTCCTAGAGCCATTCAAATGCCTGACCCCAAGTTAGACTAGATCCAGTATAGGGGTTGAGGTATATTGTGCGATAGAATTCAGGAAGCTGATCTTCCTGCTTCGCCTTCTGGAATGTGGGTAGAACAAAGTCAGTCCGACCAAAGAAGTAAGTGAACACATAAGGAGCATAGAAATTCGGTCGCTCATCAGACTGGAAGGGTTGAATGAATGCAATGGAACCCTTTGCAGAATCAGCGTCTCGGAGACCCCGTTCTATCATATATGAAATTGCATCTTCTCTGGTTTTGTTTTCTGCGTTTAGCATGATTGCTGCATTGATACTGGTCATTCGACGGAGAACGGAGAGAGTATTAACAATCTGAGTTCGTTCATCACCTTCTGCGATACCAAGGAAATCCCTTGCAGTATCTGCTGTTCCCTCTGAGATAACACATCGTCCGGTATGCATCGGTACAATGGAGAGTTCAATATTTCCTGTGTCATGATACAAACGTTCTCGCCAGAGATTCGATACATGGTGTTCGTACTCGTGATAGATGACAGATGCCAAAGTATCCTTGTTGAAAGAACGGTCAACATTGAACTCATTTAGTGATTTGAAACCGCGCTGATACCAATTATACCCACTCCATGGTTTATCAGACACACATCGATACTCCACACCGTTATCTGTAACTTCTCGCCCCATCAGAGTGAAGATTCTCTCTTTGAATAATTCACCAACATTCTTTGATTTTTGTTGAAGATCAATCTCAATCATCGTTTTGAGTTCTTCACCAAGAACCTTTCCTTGTTGTGTGAAGAGATGCACTCTTTCAAAAAGGTCCTCTCCTGGGTAACTTTGTAATTTGTCCTCTAAATCTTCCAAGAGATGTGTAATTTCTCTTTCATGAAACCCTCTCATGGGAATATTGAACATTCCTTCAACTATGTCTGAATACAGCATAGGTTCTCCTGACAACCACCGAACTGTTGTCCAGAACGAGTCGAGTTCTCCGAGGAGGTATTGCTGCCTGAGTTCATCGTCTACTTCTGCAGAAATTCGGTCATGAAGAATGCCTATTTCATGAAGTAATGTTGGAGCATCGCAGTCTCGTTTCTGACCCTCTGGAGAGAATTTGTCTGGGCCTGTATATGCATCAACTAGGTTTGCGCCGGTAATGCATTCTGTATAATGACCAATCTCACCACATAGTTGAACATAGCGCTCAAAGGGATTCATATGAATCAATTGGACTGAAAGTGGTGTCCCTAAGAAGCTACCTATTTCACAGGTAATTCCAGGAGGAAACATGCTCCAGAATTTGGATCACTTTCCTGAAGAGATATGGATCCATTATATACCTCCATTATACGTCTTGAAAGATATAAGCCAAGTCCACCATCTCGAGTTGACACTCCTTTTGTAAATAGACAATCCCTAATCTCTTCAGGTATCCCTGGTCCATCATCACAAATCTCAACGAGGAGCATAGATCCTTCCATCCAAGTAGATTTTACACCTCAGACTTTCAGTAGAAGATATTCATCAATCAAAGAAGAATGCTTCAATGGGTACCGAACACATTTCGACCCTACGATTTTTGATGTCTATAATACCGTAATTATTACTGGTAACGCGAGTAAAAACTATCTAAACAAACTTGCCGCACGCTTGAACTCAAATCCAATTCCCTTTGAATCAACACTGAGAGTATCAGGTAAGGAAATGTTCTGGTATGTTCGGTTGCAAGCGTCACACCTTTCAAAGTTACTATCCAGAATGTCCACCGATTTAGAGCATCTATCTGTCTATCTTCTTGACTACAGTGAGTCTCGTAGATATGCAATGGAACCTGAAGCGTATGAAGAGGACCAACACAGGTGGAATAAGGATGAGCAATACATGATACATGATGTTCTAAAAAGTAAGAAATAGGAATCAAGTTGAACAGCAATATTCTTTTTCAAAGAGTCAATGAGTATTTCGTATGGATATTCAGGAGATACCTACACCAGCGATTCTAGTTGATCATTCTCTACTTAAGAGAAATATCACGAAGATGTCAAAGAAGGCAAGAAAGACTGATGTTTCACTCAGACCTCATATCAAGACGCACAAATGTATAGAGATTGGAGAATTACAGAGAAAGGAAGGAACGGAGGGCATCACCGTTGCAACCTTATCAGAAGCCCGAGCCTTCATGAAACACGACTTCGATGATATCACCTATGCGGTACCATTATCCTTCGATAAAGTTGAGATTGCTATCGACCTCAATAAAACAGCAACTCTGAATGTTCTAGTTGATAACCCATTCATACTTGAGAAGATCTCAGAAGAAGCAGAGAAAATTCAGAAGGAACTCAACATACTGGTGAAGGTAGATTGTGGATATCATCGGTGTGGGGTGGATCCTTCACATCCTAGTTCAGTGAAACTCGTGGAAAAGATTACTAATCTAAACTGGTTGAATTTCAAAGGAATTCTTACCCATGCAGGACACTCTTACTATGCAACATCTTTTTTGGAAATACAAGAAGTTGCTATCCAAGAACAGAGAGAGATGGTCCAGTTTGCAGAGAAACTGGAGGAAACCAATTCAGCTCTTGCTCCTGAAACAGTAAGCATTGGGTCGACACCCACAATTACCGTGAGTGAAGACATCCCCAACGTGATAACGGAGGTACGACCTGGAAGCTATGTGTATTTTGATTATACTCTGATGAAACTTGGAGTATGTCGAATCGATCAATGTTCTTTCTCAGTTCTGTCTAGCATTTTGGGGAAGTATTCCGATAGTTTGGTTATCGATGCAGGTGCGACTGCACTCTCAAAAGATGTTGGTCCAACCCATGTTGAACCAGATTGCGGCTTTGGAAGAATCTATTCGGATTTCAAGTCAGGAACACTCGACTCTGCATCAACCATAACTGGCCTCTCTCAAGAACATGGAAAGGTAGAGTTTGACAAAGGCTCAGTTCTTTCCAGCTTGAGTGTGAATGAAAAGTTACGAATTCTTCCCAATCATTCCTGTCTGACAAATAATCTCTTTGATGAAATCTATGTTGTCGAAGGTGAGAAGGTTGTGGACAAATGGAAGATTCATCGCGGGCATCATTATTCAGATCGTGGGAACTACTAATTGTTCACAATTTGGGCAAACTTCACTTCCCGATACGTCCTCTGAATCTTGAAATACATATTCACAGTGTGGGCAGATGAGAAAGGTCTCATCAGGGGTTTCTGTCACATCAGGTGCAATAAGAACGGGAATCATTTCCTCATCCTCTGTGGCTGTTTCAACTGAATCTTTTCTCCAGAGTAGATGTATCCCTGCAGCCAGTTCAGGAAGACAAAGAGAACTCCACATCACAATAACAGACACCAGGTCAACAGATGATGTAGCAATCAGATCCGTGTAGGCAGAATACACAACCATTGTCATTAGTGCCGAAATTATTACGAGTAAAACACCAACCGTACGGCTCAATCTCGGACTCACGACAACTCACACCCAAAATTACTATGAATGTTGTCACAATTATAGCTTGCGACACCTCTAAATGTGATAATGTCCATAAAGCATAGGTTACTTCGGAGAGTATGTGGATATCGAAATTAGGGGATAGTGACAGAATAACTTAATATGATAGAAACACACAAATCGAAGAGCAGACCTTACAGGGCGTTAAGGACTAAAAGGACGTAACAAGCGATGGTGACGGACAGAGAGGGTGCAACCTCAGCAATCATTTTGCATTTCAGGCCAGGCGAGCCTGTTGAGTTCCCGGCGGAGTTTGTAGCCGATATCAAAGAGAAAGCGGCTCTCACAGTTATGCATCACAAGGATCGGGTTATGAAGATCTTCCCGGTAGCATCAGATGATATCTATCTACTGAGAATCGAGATCAGTGACCTGAGTCGAAACTTCCTCAAACAACTTAATTTCAGTTTCAATGATGCGAAGCTGAGCGACATTATCTTCACAACTGGAGTTTGCCTCCGTGGAGAGAAGTGTTACTATGAGTGTTACTTTGTACCAGACCAATTAGTAGTGACACTTAAGGAACTTGAAGAAAGCCTCCAGAAGATACCTGGAGTTTCAAGAGTCGTCTTGAGGAAAGTAACCTAAAGCAATCTATACACAATGGATTGCAGACGGATATCGATAGATGAAAACTCCACCCAATAGATGACTTCGGGAAATCCCGAGAGTCATCTGTACTTATT
>DAOWDY010000247.1 GCA_030638785.1 Candidatus Thorarchaeota archaeon | reverse complement strand
TCACAGGCAAGTACAACATGCGTCCCATATTTGAAAATGGGGATATCAGGAACATTGATCCCCTGTTTACGGAGCCACGGTTCTCATCCGTGCTCAGAATTGTAGGAAAATTAGCTGAACTAGGAGAGAAATACTCAAGAAGCCCAGTCCAAATAGCAATTGCTTGGGTTCTATCACAACGAAGTGTGGTTTGTGCACTTACAGGCCCCTCGAAAATATCTCATCTTGAAGAGAACGCTGGGGGAAGTGACTGGGAGATAGATAAGAGCGATTTGAACGAACTAGAGCAATTCTTTGTAAAAGATGACATGCGACTTGAAGAAGAACAGAAGATTGAAACTGAACGAATCTTGGCACTACCATTACCTAATGATTTTTCCTTGGCATTCCAGAAATTAGTATATGTACTCGAATCATTGGCAGAACTAGAATTAATGCCTGAGAAAGAAGTTCTTGAGTTCTTCCACCAGATTCTACCTCTTAGAGAAAAAGCAGATGAGAATGCAATTGAAATCCTTAATGACACAAAGAAACAAATTCGAGACTATCTTGAATTACACTAATTTGGAGAAACTGTCCACAAGGCCCCCTCAATCTTCTTCTTTCCTATGCTTGGCACCTAGACTCTATAAGGACCTAATTCTTACACAGTTATCGTTCATATCAAGAGATGAGGGGAATCCCGATGTCAGTGCAACACGCGTTTGATTCTAAAAAGGCACATCAAACACTTCTTGCCCTGTGCAAAATTGGTCCAAGAGTGAGTGGTACAGAAGCCGAGATTCGGGCAGTGTTGCTGATAGAGGAATATTTCAGGAAATTTGGCCTTTCGTCATTACAAATCTTAGGACATGAGCATCAATACTACGATGCCAAGAGAGCAACCATAGGACTACAAGACGACAGCATAGTCCTTGAAGGTGTTCCATGCTGGATGAGTTTGTCAACTCCCCCTGGTGGAATCAAAGCCGAATCAATGTATATTGGGTCCTATGAGATGGTCAAGAATCTCGAAGGGAAAAACATTTGGAACAAGATAGTCATTGCATTACTAGATGATCAGGTAAGAGAGGAGATTACCAAAGTTTGGGCCAAACTCTATTCGATGAATCCAGCTGGAGTTGTCTTTTTGGACATCCAAAGAGATGTTGCCCCTCGTGCATTTGTCAATAAAACGCTCACGCCCTTCTTTTCCAGCACCCCTTCCATGGTAGTTTCAGCGAAGCAAGCAAGACCTTTGCATGCACAGATGTCTGGAACGAAAATGAAGCTAGTTGTTGAGGGCACAACAGGTTCTGGAACAATTCAGAGCATACAATGTAAACTAAAGGGTCAGAGGCCTGATACAGTACTGATTTGTGCTCACCATGACACTCATTCTCTTACTCCTGGAGCAACTGATAATGCTGCAGGAGTAGCAATCATGCTTGAGATAGCACGGATTCTAGCCCAACAAGACACCAACTTGAGCTATCAGTTCGTTTCATTCGGAGGAGAAGAACTTGGAATGAAAGGATCATGGGCATTCGTTTCCGAGGTTAACCTACAGGATATCAAACTGTGTATCAATTTTGATAGTATTGGAGAATTACCTGGTATATTACTAGCCTTAACAGCTGGTAGTGACGAGATGATAGAATGGGTATCCAATATTGCGAATAATAACAAATATCCAGCAACATGCAGGAGAACTGCAACATCCGGAGGCGACAACAAAGTCTTTGCTGCAAACGGGATCCCAACAATTCACCTTGCAAGTTATGGAACTACGACGGGGAAAGTAAGTCATAGCTTTATAGACGATACATCGCTTCTTACTCCATTTACAATTGGGGAACTGGGTAAATTCGGATATTCAATCATCGAAGGAATAGAAAATAGTAAAGAAATCCCCTTTAACCTGAAAATACCAGAAGATCTTGTTCGAGATGCTAAACAACGGATTCTTGATACTCGAAAAGTTTTGTAATTGAGGAGTGGAGATTCATCCTACTCTTTTTTCCGAAGAGGAGGAAGGAATCTTCCTGTTCTTGCCATGTAATCACTGTACTCGTTCCCGAACTCCTTCTGCAACATCTTCTCTTCCTTCCTTGCTAACCAAGGAAATGGTAACAAAACGAGAATTGCAAACAGAATCAGCAGTAGATTTGATGAGATAATCCCTGCTGAGATTGAGAACAGGTTAAAACCTGTATACATGGGATGGCGGACTCGATTATATGGCCCTACCGAGATGATAAAATGTTCCTGCTGAATCTCCTGCCGAGCAGAATATTGTGCTCCTAAAACTCGATGTGTCCAGAGGACCAAGAATGTGGCCACAAATGCAATTACAACTCCAATCCACCTTATCGGTGCAGTGAGGCCAATATTTGCAAACAGAATCCAGTCTGGGACTAGGACATAGAGAATGACCGCAGCGATATAGCCAAGAATTCCAATGGAAAGAGCTGCACCACTCCAGCCCAACTTCTCAGTGTTCTTTGCACTCTCTCTACCTCGAGTCTTTCCTCTGTAGAAAATTCGCACACTGGCAAAAGCCGCATAGCTCACAATGAACAGAATCCGAAAGAGAAGATCTTCTTCCATTTCACACATCTCCAAATAACAGGTCCCATCTTACATAAAAATGACCGATGGGTCAGTATTATTACTCCGCGGTCGTTTTTATATATACCTGAGGACGTAATCCTAGTTTGAAACACTATGCCAAAGGTAGTTCCTGAATACAAAGAAGAAGCAAGGCGCAAGATCATACAACATGCCTCGCATTTATTCTCAGAGAAAGGCTACACTAGGACGAAAATGACTGACATAGCAGAAAGTGTTGGTGTCAGCAAGGGTGCAATCTATCAGTATTTCGAAAGTAAATCGGAGATATTGCTTGCAGTTCTTGAATCATATACAGCATTACGAGAACTAGAAGTCCGCAAATTTCTCAACACAAAAGGGTTGAAGTTTCTAGCTACCGGGGATTTTTTTGACAAGATGTTATCCCTACGCAAGAATAGTCTTCTAATTACTCCTGAAATTTTGCAAGAAACCGCGGGGAATATGACAGTTCTGAAATGGATTCAAGATGGCAGTGAGAAATGGCTCCAAGGTTTGAAAGACTTGATTGATGGTTTAATTGAGGTTGGAGAGATTTCTATTAGTATCTCATCCGAAGTTCTTGCCAGGGGAATTATAGCACTTCGGGACGGCCTATATAATTCGCTTAGTCTTGGAGCCGATGTGAACAAAGTCAGGAATACGTGGGTTGAGATAATGGGAATACTGATGAAACAAGCGCTAAATTAGAGTTCAGTCTTTTTCATTCGCCATCGTATGATAATTACAGTAACGATTAGGAATCCAATAACCAATCCTATCGGTAGCAAGTCCAAATTCGTGGTTACTGAAGGTTCTTCTAATATCGAGAGGTCTATGTCTATACTAGGACCAAGTCCATACTGAATCGCTCCAGAGGGTGTATCCTCATAGAGGTATGTTGTAATAATATAGGCATTATCAATTGATGAACCCTCTACAATCTCAACTCGTAATCCGCCACTCCCCGACCTCTGTTGAATATGCCAACCCTCTTCATCGTGATAGGCAACAGACAGACCAACCGTATAGACTGTGGGGTATCTGATTTCAATCACAAAATAATCTGGAGGAGTGACAAGTCTTCTGATATTGAAGCCATAACAGTGTAGAGAGCGATCTTTCATCTCATATGGGAGTTCGCTGACAATACCTACTTTATGCATTCTTGCATTCGCGTCGTGAAATCCATATTGACCATCAGCAATACTTGGTTCATCGATTGTCAGAGTAGTTATCCAATTTAGATAGAGCGCATTGAAGGTAATGTTGTAGCCCATATCTTCCAGAGTAGCCATGATTCCTTCTGCACCATCGGCATCTTCTAACACAATATTTCGCATGAAGTCAACACCGAATTGCTCTGCAAGATATAATGCGAAGAGATATGCACTCCCATAGTCCACTTCAGCTTCTGCTCCCCCCGTATTTGGTGTCCAGTAAATTAACGAATCTTCAGGATGCAAGAGAAACTCACTTACTCCCCAAGTGAGATTATCCCACGGGATTAATGATCCTGTATATTTCGCAGCATATTGTGCTAATGCCTCGAATACAAATGGAGCCTCATCGAAATCATGGTTGAAGAGGATTAAATGCTGGAATTCGTGAGAAATCACTCCGAAAATATAGGATGTAGTGTACCTGATATACACCATTTCACAGAGATTTGAATATACTCCATCAAATTCATTATCGAAACCATAGTAGCTGACAGGATTTGTGGAAAGTAGAATGATAATTCTAGGGTCCCCATCAATGTCGCCAAGCACTCCATCTGGATTACCAGATAGGTCTGTGACCCGAGGGTAGATTGTGTTATCAAATTCATCTCGATACGATTCGCCCTTCTCTGTAGCTAATTCTTCACTGAGAAATGCAACTGCTAAGTCTTCCATGTAGATGTAGCAATAATCTCCAACTGCCAGTAGTCTAGTTTCTATCTGATAATGTACATCAGTGGTGAAATTGAGGGTCCAGAACGTTCTATTACTTCCAACTTCCTGCATTACGAGTGAGTCAGTAGTTCGAGCCGATTGGTCGTCAGAAGTAAGGCCATGTAGGGGTCGTTCGCTCAAGACAACTGCAGTAGGATTTGTATCATGAAACATGTGATTCGTCAGGCCAATCATTGGCTGGGTAAGTATGAGCAGAATCCCAATTAGACTGAAAGAATTGCTATAGAATGAAGGCTTCTTCCTTTCCATCAATACCTACTCCAAACCTAGTTGCATACATTGTCTCATTTGGATATAGGCGTTAACCTTGTAGCATGCTATTGTGGGGAAGAGATCTCTTTCCGGATATTCTTGATAATCCGCTTGTTCTTCTTTACAATCTCTTCGTCTTCATCTCGCTCTTCTTGGTCCTCAAGTTGTGGGAGATTTTTTCCTTGTAAACCCTCAAGAGTTGCCCGAACACAGGGGCCCAATGTGAGCGGATTATAACCGCCTTCTAGCACCCAGAAAGATCCTTTCATAGAGAGAGATGTGACAAGTTTCTCAACTTCGGATGCAATAAACCAGTAGGTCCTAGAATCAATACACATGTCCCCAATTGGATCTGCAAAGTGAGCATCGTAACCAGCTGACACTGCGATTATATCAGGATTGAATTCCTCAATGGCTGGAACCACGATTTTTGTCATTGCTGTTTGATATGATGAATCAGGTGATTCTTCGTGCAGCGGAATATTGACATTTGTACCCTGACCTTTTCCACGCCCTGTTTCCCTAAAATGACCAAGACCAAAGCTCTCATGGTTGTATTCATGTATCGATATAAACTGGACAGAAGGATCATCATAGAAGATCTCTGCTGTTCCATTTCCAAAATGGTCATCAATATCCAGAATCGTTACTTTCTCGACGTTTTCGTCCTTCAGGATGCTCCTTGCTGCAACTGCTACATTGTTGAAGAAACAGAGACCCATGGACGATGATGTTGTTGCATGATGTCCTGGCGGCCGAATTAGGGCGAACGAATGCTTACATGAATCATCTATCGCTAATTCCGCAGCAAGTAAGGCACCACCCAGTGCATGAAGTGCAGATGAGAGCAAATCTTCACTCGCATATGCTGATTCTCCCAGCTGGCCTCCTCCCAGAGCTGACATCACTTCAATAGAATGAACAAGATACGGTGAATGAACCAATAGCGCATCATCACAGGATGCTCGAGGTGTCTTCATCTTCAAGATGCCTTTGAGGGCTTTATTCTCCTCTAGGTATCGAAGTGTCATCTGAATACGTTCTGGATTCTCAAACCCCTCCATGAAGGGCACAACAAACGGGGCGACATGTTGGTCCAATCCCATTTGTTCAATGAGCGTTATCACATTCGACGACATGGTTGTCACTCTTTGAGGAGTGCATTCACTTGCATATACTCTTTCAGTGGACGAATGTGACTCTATCTTCATTCGGAAGTCTTTTCTGAAGCCATACTATCGGGGTCTAGTTCGAAATTGGGTGAAGATAATGCAACCACTTGAACTAGTTCTACTAATACCACTGTTCTTTCTTGCGCTACAATTCAACTTGCCTCATGTATTGAAAGGAATTGAGAAACGAACACTGATGGGATTGACAACTGTGTTGACCGTTATCTTGACCCTCATTGCAATTGTTTTGTATGGTTTTCGATGGCAGTTGCTCCCCATCTATTTACCTACACTCCTCTTCTTCGT
>DAOWDY010000160.1 GCA_030638785.1 Candidatus Thorarchaeota archaeon | reverse complement strand
ATTCCATCAATCAGGCACAATATGAGCGTCCTTTCACTAGGTATCGAATCAATACTAAAATCCAATGATATAGCCTCTGTTGTAATTTCCCCCTTTTCATCAGTCACCCTTAATGATGGAGAAATTGAGAGTTTTCCCCTTGATGCAATTAGAAGAACACTAGACGCAAATCACACCGTCATAACACATGGTGACGTATGTTACGATGATGTACGGGGTGCATCTATTCTGAGTGGCGATACAATATTGGCATACCTAACGGTACAACTAGACATAGAAAGAGTTCTAGTGGGTACAAATGTAGATGGAATATTAGATGCGAATCCAAATGAGAATGCGAACGCACAGATTATTCCATTAATCAATGAAAAGAACAGAGATGAAGTGCTCGGAATTACAGGCCCTTCGGGTTCGACAGATGTGACAGGCGGTATGAAACGAAAAATCAGTGATCTTCTTACAATATCCGAATTGGGAATTGAAGTCATAATATTCAATCTTACTATCCCTAGCCGCTTAGCTGCACTTCTACAGGGCGAACAGATTACTTGCACTCGAATCACTGCTTAGACAACGATAGATGTTAATCCATCATCCATGGTTCGCATTGCCAAATTTGATGGCGTAACAATATTCTCATCAAGATACTCTACTGCAGTTAAAATACAAACAACTTCAGTTGATTCACAAGTTCTACAAGCAACATCACTATGTAGACGTAACAGTGTATTAAGCTCTTGTTGTGTTGGAAATACTACAAATGATTTCTTGGTAGTACATATATCATAATAACCGTGCCCCTTAGAAACAGGATCGTATCTCTTCTTTAGTTCCTCTTCCAGTTCATGTACAACTTTATCTTTCAATTCCTTCAAGATTGGTGCGTTTACAATCCAAAGTCCTTTTTCTAAATCAACAAACGACTTGTTTGCACCGATTCTTATTGCAACAAGCGCTTCATCTGCAAGCAGTTCAGTGAGTGCACGTCTACCTTCTTCATCATTCATTGGGGCCGATCTACCTTTTTTGGATTGTAATGCAGTTGTTTCAATAAACTGCAACAATGATTCCCAAATAACTAATCCATTAGATATGTCTACAAAATCCTGAATCAATCCAAACCACAGACGCATCTGAACTGCACGACTTGTTGCTGGTCCTACTTCATGTACGGCTTCAATCAGTCCTACCTTGCCTGATTCAGGATCATTCTCCGATAGATTGAGATGGTTTTGGACGGGTTTTATCGATTCTCCTGTTAAATCGATAATTATCTTATCAAGTGAACTTGGAAACGCAGATACAACTGATACAGCGTTAAAATCCTCTGACTTGTCCAAAATCTCCCGAAGCTTGGCCGCTGCAACACTTCCTCGAATAATCACGATAAGTTCCTTCACACCATTTCTGAGCATACTCATTTGATGTCTGATTTTAGCAACTACAGAATCAAATGAAGTGGCTCGAAGGTGTTCAGGTATTATCAGAATTGCACTATCATCTACGAAAATATCTGGACCGTCTTTGTTATTCTCATTATACTGACAAGAATCACCAATTCGACTAACTAGATATTCGACTATGACTTTTTTGACAGCTGCCAATCCCTTTCCTATGGATGAATAGACAAAACCCCCTGGTACCAACGGAACTGCTTCTCGTTGAATAGTAGCCAATGAAACGAGGTCTCTAAGGATTTCTGATGCATCATCATCAGTAATCTTTGAATCTAAGGTTGCCAAGAAATCTCGAATATCATCCTTAGTCATAATATCATTTGACGCAAGTAATGCAACAACATGACTGGCAAATTCACCGATTCTATCAAACACAGGTTTTCGCTTTGTGATAGTGACACTCATACTTTCTTGCAACTTATCATCATCTTGTACATCTTCTATCGATGTTTCAAAATCTCTAGGTTCTTTATGAACATCCAGACCCATTCCTACAGAATGTACATAGTCCGAAATCACAAAGGGATCTGTTTCTATCTCAAAAGTTCCGCTGAGAGGGAGTAGAAGAAGAGCTCTTCCACGCTGTAAAGTCCTTAGATATTGTTCTTGAGATGGTTCTAAGGACATAAAACGACCTCCAATAGTACTATCGTAGGGAAGTCTAAAGGTGACTTTAGTGGAAGTATTCGCTAGAATATTAGAAGAAATATTGGGGCGTGTTGATACAACAATCACTCCTTGACCAGTAGCCCGTTGAAGCATAACCATAGATTCCCCTGTTGTTACATCAGCTGCCGAACTTCTGGTATAACTCTCAGGTACAAGATTACTTGCTTCTTCGAGTACAACAACATGATGTAAACCCGGAGTAATTCCCCTTTTCATTGCAGTATCAAAAATCCTCTTTGCAATAAGATTGTAAAGCAATCGTACTGCATCCATCCCTCCCATTCTTGATACATAGCGAAGATCTATCACAACACGTCTATCCATCAAATCGGATATTTTCAGAGTATTTGACCCACCTCCTAGGATAGAACCAAGGGGTTCTCTAGTGAGGATTTCAAGTCTATTCAAGAGGGCATCTTTTGTCATCTGTCCAGACCTATCATTACCTGCAAGCCCATTTACTTTCTCTATCAGATTCTCTATGGAGTTTCCTTTGATAGCATCCTGTCCTGTTACCATAACAGATTCTCTGAGTAATTTTTCCATTGCTGGTGATAGATCAGAAGAGGTATTCTCGCGAAGTAGTTCACGTAGAAGAGAGAAGGTAGACTGTGCTTGTTGTGTACCACTGATTTCCGAGTCAAAGAAATCAATAACGAATGTTGGATCTAGCCCAGGACGAAGAAGAGTTACACCGCCTAACTTAGTTAAATCAGAGTACTCTGATCCTTTTACATCAAAAATCCACCAAGGAACATCAGTTTTTGTTGAAATTTCAGATACAAGTTTCTTGACAAGTGTGGTTTTTCCTGTCCCAGTAGCCCCTAGAACAACAACATGCTCTCGAAGCCACTCAATCTGCAAACCAACTTTGTTAAGACGACGTCCTCCAAAGACAGCCCAGCCGATATCAAGTTCATTCTCAATGTATTCGTTGGATGGAATTTTGAATATCGGAATTTCAGTTGGAGTAATTACAGGTAGTTGTTGGACAGGGGTATTTACGAATGCAGCTAATCTGTTAGCATGCAACCTTTGAGTTTTCATATGCCGTTTCATTAACAACTTGTATGAGATTTTTCGATTTACTGCCTTCTCCTGTATAGAGATTGAATCATCACCACCCCATATAGATAATATCAACCCCTGTACTCCTTCAACCACTGATTTCTGCTTCTCTAAATCGTCACTCTCTATAACAAGATACACTGATGAATCAAACCAACCTGAGTTTGCATTCATTTCTTCATATTTGCTAAGTAGTTCTCTTTTCTGAGTTTGGTCAGCAAGAGAATCCTCACTTCTTTTTTCCTTTGCTCTAATACTTTTCCATTTTCGCTCCATCTTTTTTCGTTCTCTACCTGGTTTGGTCTTAGAGAAAGTGCATGTTAGAGAAAGTGAATATCCTTGTTTGAGTGCAGCTGAGATAAAGGTTCCAATCTGAGAAGTCTTTTCTGTTGGTGTTACCTTAGGAATGCCTTCTACAAGAAGCAGACTCTTGTTGTCACCTTCGATAGATGATAGCGTGTCTTCTTCAATCAGATGTCTACCACATGATGTCTGTGCAATTTCTACCAAATCATTTCCTTTTGGCATCCTAATCTCAACATTCTCAAGAGATGATAATAGAATTGCTTCTGATCTTGTAGCTTCTCTTCTAAGAATCTCCTTTGCTTTCTCAATACTATCTGTCGAAACAGAAATAAAAATACGAAGAGATGGTTCTCCCGATATAATACTTACCTCATAAGCGAAATTCACATTTTTGTTCATTCCTGCTCGAATTGCTAGTAATAATGCAGTATTGTAGATTGGTTTCTCTTCGTTAACAACAACTGAACCCGATGTGGTTGTCAAATCCAAGCATACTAAACCCATCACTCTATCGTATATCTGAAAAATCAAGAACTCATCGTCAAGGGAAATACTGGCTTGTTCGCTAGTTATATGATATTGAGTAAGTACTCCACCAGATAACAAAGGAAACACAAAGAGGATTGTTTCTACGACCAATCTGTTAGGGATAATTAATGAATTCATGACACCAGAAAGAGGCAGTAGATACACAACTAGGAGATAGATTCCGCAACCTAGTGTACCAATCAACCAACTTAATCTAATCCATCGTAAATGATTTCCAATAATCTCTGATGTATCCAATCTACTCGGATCGGTTTCGGACTCAATCATACAATGGATTCACTCCAGAATGTTCTGGGATGCAATGGTGAATTATAAGAAAACACAATGCAGAACTTCGTCTCTCACAATCACATATGAACTCCCCAAAGTTTTCGAGAACTCCCCAAATCTCTGAAGAATCAGCTGTAGGAGATTAAAAGGCATCATATTGGACTGTGATACGAAACACATGTCATATGATAATAATTAGAAAAATCTGAGTCAGTTGTGGGATGGCCGATTCAAAGGGGCGTAATAATCCGTGGGATCAATCAGAAGTGTAACAATTGTTGTCCTTGCCATGCTTCTATGTATAGGCATCACAACATATCCTGTATCTGCAGAGGAATATCCAGTTGTGTCACGTGGTGAGTCATTCAATATCTCTGCAACACTTCTTACTAATGGTACCTCAGGTGTTCCTCTTGCAAACCAGAAAGTCTACTTCTTCGACCAAACTTGGAATAGTCTAATGGCATCAACAGAAACCGATAGCAATGGCATAGCATCTATTGATTATTCATTTCCTATAAATCACCCACTTGGAAACACCATTGTCAACATCACATTTAGAGGAAATACAACCTTGGCATTAGCTCCCACATACCAGTGGTTCATCCTATTAATCACTTCATCAACCAACATTGAATTACATGTACCAATATCAGAATTCGCTCCAAATGATAACCTAGAATTCTCCATTCATCTAGTCGATGATATTACAAACCCGGTGGTGTCCGCAAACCTAACGATTCTCTGTGATGGAATTTCTATTCTTGATATTCACACGAATGAAACTGGATACGCATCGATTTTAATTCCTCTCAATCCTACAAACTTCAGCTTGGGCCACCATACCATCGAAGTTAGATACGAAGGAGATTCCACACAATTTTATAGGGGATCATTTGCACTTTTCGAATTTAACATAAATCGTATCCCAACATACTTTGAGATTCTTACTATTTCAAACAATCCAGTAATGCTTGCTCAACCATGGAGCACAACATTACAAGTGATGACCGAGGAAGGCCATCTTACTATGGAAACAATACATATCTTGTTAGATGGAACATATTTTGCTACAGTAAGTACTGATCCAGAAGGACATGTAAGGTTCAGTTTGTTAATCAACCAATCATTTTCCATAGGTGAACATACTCTCACATTCGAATATCTAGGCAACGAACGATATCAACAATCCATTGTAGATATAGTTGTGAATGTAGGAAGTTCATTGTATCTTAATATTACACCCCTCAATTATGCAGAAATTGGACAGAACCTAACTCTCAGAATAGACGCATTAGATGCATACTCACGCCCATTATCTGACGGTATTATCGAAATTATTGACTTGAGCACAAATCAAATTGTGGTATCACCACTTTCAAGTCAATCAACAACTTTTGTTCAATTCCCGATATTTGGAGGAAAAGGACCTCGATTATTGCATATCAATGTAACAAATGGGATTCTACTGAATAACAATACAATTATCCTGAATCTTAATATTTGGACAAGACCAACAATCGAAATTCTTTCATCCAACATTTTAGGCTATGCATCTCCACAGCAGACACTACTGATTGGTATTCGACTTGAGGATTATCGAGGAGCACTTTCTGACAAATTACTTCAGCTCTTTCTATCAGGCACAAATGAAACAACTTCTGTTAATACACGAATAGATGGATTGGCAAGAATTGAATTTCAGGGTCCTAGTGCCGAAGGATATTATCTTCTATACATACTATACGAAGGAAATCAATCGGATTATGAACTCTCTTGTTTCAGAGAATTCTCATTCATAGTTAGTCAAACAATACCCATCGAAGTAATACTTTCTGATTATGAGATTATCTCTCCTTTTGCCTCTATACGTGTAAGATTAAAGATACAAGCACTTAATGGATCCTACCTTGAAGGAATACCTCTTCACTATAATTGGATAACCATGGAAGGCAACTCAATATCAACAACTGATGGGATTACTGAATTACATCTACCTATGCCCCCAGTTTCAGGTATTCATACTCTACACTACGAGATAGGAGCAATAGGAGGACTACAAGCAACTTCTGGAATAATTTACATAATAACAACATCCACGGATGCAAATTCTTCACAAGGAGTTGGCTTTTATGGGCTTTTTATTGGATTCGTGAGTTCTCTTGGTATTTCTCTGATTCCTGTATTCAGACGTCGGCTTCTTGTTGGTTAAAATGGTGCTCCGGCCGGGATTCGAACCCGGGTCGAGGGGTCGAGAACCCCCCATGCTGGGCCGGACTACACTACCGGAGCAAAAATCAGAAATTTCCGAGCCTAGTCCAGACCGCTAGGGTTGTTAAATAAGGATTTCCCCAAAGTGCAACTCACTTTGCTAAAATATAGATTAATTGGACAATTATGGGAATAGATTAGTTAGACCATTCCAGCTATCTTGAAGCAACTGCAGGAGACCTGCGACCGCTTCTTGTGCCCACCCAGTTGCTTGGAGTATAACAGCTATTACGATTGAAATTGTGACAACAGCAAGTCCAAGAAGAAGACTCTCTTCTACCAAGGGTCCGCCATTTTCGTCAACAACAATAGAATGGACACTGCTCATAATATCACACCTTCAACTGTAATTACTTTAATTGCTATTTAAGCCCCACAACCAGAAATATCGAATATCACTCAAATCAGTGTCAAATCCGGTCCACTAACATAGGATGTCCATTTGACCATAAATTACTCGCAATACCTGACAATGTTCCATTTTCATCCGCGATGATTTTCTTCAATTCATGAACTATGTTACTAAATGCTGGAATGTGTGACTCAATTCCTTGCTTTAATGCAGATTGATAAAATGCACCATCTTCTACCCAAGTACCGGATATAGAAGGATCCAATCGGTCATAGACTGGATTTAAACCAACAAATTCAATCACCCCTGATCTTGTCCTTCTTCTAACTTCCACAATCTCGCTAATATACCGGATAGATTCACCCGGTTGAGGACGATTGAGTGATACTATGAGATCCATTAATGCAATACTTGAATCATCAATCCCGTGATTTTTAGACCACCTTGTTATGAGACCATAAGAAGTTGCACTATGACAAGTCTGAATAGAACAGAGTCCTGCAGCAATTGATTGAAACAATGCCTTACTATGTTCTCCTGTTTGTATTTCTCCGAGTATCAAATAATCTGGCGATCTATGAAGGCTTTTCACTATCTCCGTGACCTTATCAAAACTAGCATCAATTTCGTCTACAGGATCCACTCTAACCCTAATTTGGTGATGCCCTTCGTACAGTCTACTTTCAATTGCATCTTCAATGTAGAGCTTCCTCCAATTCTTTGGTGTCACGTTATCTAGGGCATTCATTAGGGTAGTTTTTCCTACTCCAGGACCTCCTGTAACTGTAATATTCATTCTTGAATTGATTGCTAAAATCAGCATCGCTGCAGCTTCAATACTCAATGTATCATTGCGAATTAAATCGAGTATTGTAAATGGCTTAGTTCTGGCACGTCTAATTTCTAAGTGAATACCTTCTGAGGCAAGTGGTGGAAGGCTTATAGAAAACCTGAGTGGAGTATCATAGATAACTAGGTCGGTTTTAAGTGAAGGATTTCTTCTATCTAAGTGAAGGTTACTTTCAGAACGCAATAAGGTAACCATTCGCGTTAACTCTTCATTAGTTGGCTTCCAATCTGCCTGTATTCTCCCAAGTCTACTATGATCAAAGTAAATGTAAGTATCTGGAGCATCAAGATAAATCTCCTCTACTTCATCATCTAAAAACAGTGGAAATAGCGAGTCGAGAACAGTTGATTGATGCGAAGCAATCTGAGATAGATTTCCTCTGGTCGTAGCATCGATTTCAGGAAGTGAAGAAGCAATTCGATTTGCGACAGAATCGGAAATCAACAAGAGCTTTCTTTGTAATGTCGCTCTAGTTGGAACCCTTTTCGACAAATCAAGTGTAGTTTTACGTTCCAGATTCTGTAATAGTGAGTATTCCAGAGATGTCTTGACTCGCGGAAAAGCGTAATGCAGTAATAAATCCGATTTGTATTCATTCAAAAACAGTGATAAATATGGACCTGAAGAATAAGCATCAATAATTCCTTCTATGTTGTCCCGTAGAACATCTATGGATTCTATATAGACCGTTTCCCAAGATCCACCATACCACGGTGGCTGAGAGAAAGAATCTGCTACATCTCTAGAGAGGTGAATCAGATTCCTATTTGGTTCAACCAGCAACACTTTCATCCCATTTGACGAAGTGGCAGAGAGTTGCTCACAATTTGATGAAGTAGTATTTGAGGTACAGCTCTTACATCGTGATTCTGGACAGAGCAATGCATGAATCCCTGTTTTCTGTGTTTGGGAGTTCAAAAATGTCACCATACTACTAGAAGAATGATTTGACAATTTAAACTGATGAAGCTGAAGCAACTTCAACAGCATTCTTAATCATCCCAAAGTGATCGCGGATACTATACTCAGCAACATCAGTTGCTTGCGAAGCAAGTTTCTGAGTTAACACACAACGCTTTCCATGCTCAGCTGCTAATAGACGATCACTAGCATATGTAGCAGACACAGTGAATATGAAAGGATTGCGCCCACCCCGTTTTGAGGATGGAACAAGATCCAGTATGAAAAGAATTTTATCTCGAAGAAGGTTTTCGTATTCTCGTGGACTCCAACCACGAGATTCTATTTTTCCTACCACCTTCGCGTTATTCATTAGCATAGAAAGAACTCGTGGAACATAATCTTCTGGTTTTCTGATTTGGGGTGCATACCCCGTTACAGTGCGTAGATTCAGAGCTTCCCGTACAATTGATCGTACACTAACACGATGCCCACATTTTTCGAAGACATCAGCTATCTCCTCGAGAGTTATTGGAGCTTCTTCCTTGAATTCCCGAACTGCCATGAGTAGACAAACTGCTATTAGTAGAATATTGTTGGTTATCTTGGTTGGTGACTCAGAAACTACTTTCTTGTATAGATATGCTGTTCGATCACGTACCTGCTCGTTCAACATCAAAAGCTTGGATACATGATTTAGAGTTCTCAAAGCTCTATACTTCGCCTCGTTTTTCCCAATACGGACTCTTGTACTGTAGATACTCTTCAATCTCTTGAACTTCTTCTGTCTAGATCCAGGCAAAGACTGCCCATTCGCATCTCGGAAGTATATATCTTTGTGAAATCCAATATAGCTTCCAAGTCCGTCAACGATATGCATTCTGTTACCTAGGGAGCCGTATACACTTGCACCTGGGGTACCGGCATTCTGTTCTTCGCCCATCTGATATGTAGGAAGTACATATTCTCTGGAAACAGCTATTCCACATTCAGAGCAAACAACAAACCCTCTATTTACTACAACAGCTCCAGAACAGTCTGGACATGTCCAAGATAGAACATTTGCTTGAATTGATACATCGACCAATGACCACACCCATATATCATCGGTAACGGTCACCTAACTAGATTTCAGGAGGTAATTATCCACTAGACCTACGTACATGTTCGATACATTAGATTCAGACCACCGTTAAAGGGACATACAAATCCTAGTGAGAAAGTGAGGTGGCCGAAACTATTCTTCTTAACATTGAAAACGGAGAGCTTTGGCTAATCTAAAGATAGGAAGAATTTTTCAGAATCGAAAGTCTTCCTTTGAGTTGGTTTAGGAGAGGAGAGATTTAGAATGAATTTAAGACCGCCAATTGTTCCTACAACTTCTAGGCCCTTTACTTCGTTCATCTTAAACACAGTACCCTCTGCATAGAGTTTCGCTTTCTCTCCCCGTGGGATTTCTTCAGAACCAATAGTGACAGCTACAGAATCCTTGACATTGAAGGGATCACAAAGTGCATCAGGAAGCTCAATTGTTAATGTAGCACCCTCAGTTTTAGACACCATTTTTAGAACTTTGAGTTTCTTTGTTTCAGTATCTTCAATTGAATTGATTACTGCATCTTTAATTCTCACTGGCATGGTGTTCAAATTCCTAATATCATTGAATAATACACTTTGAACCCATTGGTGAATGAATTAAACCTGTCGATAAAGTCGTGGGTCTTTTTTAGGCATTGTAATGACGATTTATCGGTGGGTTAGTTGCGATCACGCATAGCAGTTATCATATCTCTCACAGTATTAATGGCATTTGCAGCTCCAGTGGCTGCTTTATCATTTGATTTTCACTACTTTGAAACTGATCAAATGACATACGAAGTAGGCGAATCAATAGATATGGTCGCAAAAATGGTTGCAGATTATGGCGAAGGAGGGTGGTGTTATGTATCCTTTGCAGTTGTAACTGACAAAGGGCCAGTTTTTGATGATGCATACTTCATTTCTTCATCACCAAACATCCGTTACTTTACATCTTCATATATAATAATCCCTGAGGATACCTCCCCTTTTCCTGATCCCATCACAGCGTATGTTATCTTCAATGTGGAAATCTTTGACAAATATTCTCAAGGTGCAAGCGAAACAATCGAAGTAAACATAACACGAGGGCGGATTCAAGCCAGAGCAATTACTCCATTAACCATAGAAACAAACGACAATGTAACTGTGACCCTTGGTTTAGCAAGCCGATATAATGAGAATGTGTCATACGTGAATCAATCGGTGTTGGTAGAAATCTACAATTCCACTTCTGATTTAGTATATTCAAATACCACAGATACAGATTCGTTTGGTCTTATCAACCTTGAATGGGATTCAATTCCCTACCCACCTGATACCTACTCTATCCAAGTGAGTGGAAATGGAACTTCTGCATTTCTTCCTTTCTCAGAATCATTATTGATGACTATTGAACCTGAACCATCTAGTTTCGACAGAGTTAGCTTTACCGACAGCATCTACTGTCAGACTCCTAGTGGAAACGATTTCGAGAATGTAGAACTCATTATAGATCACATAGACAAAAACCTGAGCCCCATTAGTGGTGCAGAAGTAAAATGGGAAACAAACTTTGCTTTTGGGAATTTGACTAATCAAGGAGATGGAAGATATATCACAAGTATTCCCTTCACGACACCTCCAGGAATCTACGATATCAACATCACGGCAATACACCCTCAATATCAAAATGCTACTGATCAATTGTGGGTAACTGTGTTTTCTCGGAACATTACAGCAATTATCACTAATGAACAGATATTATATTCTAATTCGTTCAGAACCACAGTGACCTTAATGGACTGGCAATCAGGAGAATTACTTGATTTCCTGCCCCTCTCAGTAAATCTCTCAGTGAACAATTGGGCATTTCAATTATTAGATGCCACAAATTCATCTGGTGCTTTCACAAGTATTATTGATGTCCCAACAACGGAATGGGGATATGGACAAATCGCTATTTCAGTAAACACATCTCAATATTATGGAGCGACTGAATTTATAGAAGCTATAGAAATATCATATATCCCTCAAATATCCAGTGATACTTTGGTTCCTGCAGCAAGAGGAGAAATGGCGGCTATCTGTATTACGATTCAAAATCCACTAGGTTTCCCAACTTCTTCTATCATGGTTGAAATATTGGATACAGCAAGTGACGTAGTTGGTTCAGGTATTACCGACTCGTATGGAATTGTTCTCATTAACTGGTCTATCTCACTAGATTCTGATCTTGGTTCATACAACTATTCCATCCGTGTAACTAGTAACACTCAACACGCCCAGACAATTAGCGTAATAGTGTTAGTTACAATATATCATCCTCTATGGTTCACCCCAAGTATTAATTCTTGGAGCTTTGTTCGGGGGACCCTAACTACCATTGAAATTTACTTGGAATCCGAAAGTGGAATCACATATTCTATTCCGTTATTGATTAATGACAGTATGGGAGAATTCTCCAAGTATGTATCCTTAACTCTGGGAATATTAACGAATATCACCTTCAATACAGGATTCAATATCACTCCCGGGTTACGAACTCTTCAAATCACCACGCTTAATGCCAGTTTTGCGTTACTTGAATCCACTTCTATTGATGTAACTATTCTAACGGAAATCACTTCTGAAATTAGTGATATTATAGCATATGATGATGAAACCATTGAATTTAACTTGACTACTTTTGATGACGAACTAAATGAGTTGGGTACAGTTGGAATAATCGTGTACATCCAAGGAAATAGTACACCTCTAGCCACAGTAGAAGAAACATTAACTAGTACTCGTCAATCAATAGAAATTCCCAAGTGGTTGTCTCCTGGAAGTCATCAGATTATTATAGAAATTTTTGGAACTTGGTCGACTCATGAGTTCAAAACGTTCACAGTAATATTTTGGATTCGAACTATGATTGATGGTTCTATTACAATCCAGCTTGGAGGACAAATGATTCCATCAAATCAATCAGTAGTTTATCCCTTACACTACCTGGACGAAACAATGGAAGAGATTTCATCCGGTTCAATAAGTCTACCTCCACCAATCCTGTTTAACGACACGATCTCTAGGGAACTATCAACAGATTTTGAAACTTCTCCTGACAATTGTCCCATATTTAATTCAGGAACCAACAACTTGTCGACAGTTTCTGAGAAATCTTTCAACTCCATACTTGGAAAAGGCCAAAGAGTTCTCAATCTGAAAGATTTGAAAGAAGAATTACTTTCAATCATCGCTTCGTCAACAGACCTTGAAGCACTACCAAAGGAAACCACTCCCCACTCAGCCTCTATCGGTCCTGAAACAACAACATCAGCGATGAGATGTTCTTTGTTTCGAATTTTCTTTTCAAGTCGATAAATCAATCTTTCATGAGTTTCAGCATCAGCAGTTTTTCTGTAACCTTGCTCATCATGTGTTGAACCTGTGACCAATAAATCGTGTCCATCACCAAATCTCGGCATTATTGCATAACCATCAGATGATTTCCCACCATATGGTGGATCATCTTTACCCGCGAAGCGTCTTTTCACCTCAGATTTCTTATTTGACTCAATAACCACTTTCTCGCGTGAATGTGCAATAACCTCATCTGATAGGAGTATTACTGGATGTCTAAGCATTTCAGCAAGGATAAACGATTTGATTGTTAGTTCATAAGATTCCTGTGCGGAGTTTGGTGCAAGAACAACACTCTCATGATCTCCATGAGTCCCCCATCGAGATTGCATCAAGTCACCTTGTGCAACTTTTGTAGCTTGACCTGTACTAGGACCAGCACGCTGAACATCAACTATCACACATGGCGTTTCAGTCATCATAGCGTATCCAATGTTTTCCTGCATGAGACTGAATCCCGGTCCTGAAGTTGCTGTCATTGAGAGAACTCCTCCCCACGCTGCACCAATAACTGCTGAAATCGCAGCAATTTCGTCCTCCATCTGCAAATAAGTTCCCCCTAACTTTGGTAGACGATAAGACATAACTTCTGCAATTTCCGAAGCAGGTGTTATTGGGTATCCTGCAAAAAACTTACAACCAGCAAATATCGCACCTTCCGCACAGGCTTGATTTCCCTGCCAGAAATACGACTTTGAATCCTGAGATGATGCCATAAACAATCAATCCTGAAATCGCTTTGACTGCAAGATAAAACTTGAGATTCGACCTTAATCAAGCATAACTAACCAATAAACTACGATAGTCTTTTATCAAGTATTAAGGCCTTTACCTATCAGCGGCCATTGTCTAGTTTGGTTAGGACGGAAGCTTCCCAAGCTTTCAACCCGGGATGAAAACCAAACACTGGTTTTCACGGGAATTCAAATCCCGGTGGCCGCACCAACTTCTGTATATTGCTATGACATTTAAGGCTAAAAATACGCTTAGATTTGGCGAGCGATGAATGTCATGACCCCGATGAGTCAGTTTGACGATGACTTGGATCTTGAGTTAGGAGCTCGCCTCAATACTTTCGGTCACCTCTAGTATCAATTGTACGATTAATAGAACAATCCTCATAATGCTTTTAAGTTAGCTTTGCCATGCATGCCTTGATTTGAGATGCCAAGAGATTATGTCGAAGATGAACTCAGTAGAAAGAGCGTATTCAAGTCTGAACACTACTTATCAATTGATTATGTACCTGAGAATCTTCCTCATAGAGAAAACGAATTACGTTCACTGGCTCAAAACTTTAAGACCCTCATTTCATCTCCAGGCCGCACAAGTCAAAAATTCATAATAGAAGGTCCTGTTGGAACTGGAAAGACAGCAGTAGCCAAACGATTTGCTGAGCAGATGGTTCATGCCGCTCGACGACGTGATATCCGTTTCCATAAATTGCACATCAATTGCAGAGTGAATAAGAGCGCGTATCTAGTGTACCTTAAAATCCTGAGAGAGTTCAAACCTGAATTTCCAAGACGAGGCCATTCACCAGAAGAGCTATTACAAATGATTGTAGAGGTCTTGGAAAACGAAGATCGATATCTTCTCCTAATTCTTGATGAACTTGATTATTTCATTAAACAAAAGGGCGGAGACATACTTTACAATCTAACAAGACTCATGGATGATCAGCTCAACGCCCAACAAAGACTCTCTATGATAGGTGTTGGACGTCAAATACGACTTGATGAAAATTTGTTTGATTCTAGTACGCTAAGCACTTTACAGAGAAACATAGTTCGATTCGAACGATACAATGCGACTGAATTGAGTGATATTCTGAGCGAACGAATCAAGATGGCATTCGAAGACCGAGCTGTCATGTCAGAAACTCTTCAACTTATTTGCGAAATCGCTTCAGAGCGTGGTGATGCACGATATGCCATTGAACTACTTTGGCGTGCAGGCAAACAGGCTGATAGCACAACATCATCAGTGATACTTCCGGATTACGCTCGCAAGGCAAAAGCCGATACTCATCCTGAACTAAGAAAAGAAATACTTGAGAGTCTTCCAATACAAAGCCACCTTCTTCTTCTTGCTGCAGCACGTAAACTGAAAGAAGGCAGAAGTGCTTACGTAACAATTGGAGAAGTGGAGGACATGTACCGTTCAGTATGCGAAGAGTACGATTCAGAACCACGTGCACATACCCAAGTATGGGAATGGGTTCAAGACCTCAACGCTCACGGCGTAATTGATACAAAACGTTCTGGAGTTGGACAAAGAGGACAAACTACTCTAGTAGGGCTTTCAGATGTTCCTGCTGACTTACTTGAACAATATTTGCTTGGTCTACTGGATAAAGGAAGGTTGTAATCAATGAACACAGAACCCCCCCCACGAATCTCCATCGAAGACCTCTTTTCATCCAGAGGCAGAATCAAAGTCTTAAGAGAACTTGCTGAGTCAAATGAACTAAACATTTCAGAAATATGTAGACGAGTGAGTCTTAATCATAGCACAACAAAATCACATTTGCGAGCCCTAGTCGCCTCAGGTCTTATAGAAGAGAAATCGTTTGGAAGAATCAAAATATACCGTTATCGAATTGAGGATCTTCGTGCAAGATCTCTAAAGAATTTTCTAGAACTCTGGCATTCGTGAGGGAAAATTCTCATTGTCAACATACATAGCTAGACTATTCTATCTAGGAACAGCCTATTATGGTTCGCAATGGCAACCTAATGTCAGAACTATACAAGGCGAGCTTGTGAACGCTCTTACATCTTGGAGCGGCGAAGAACACACGCATGAATCTGTTACACTTTCAGGAAGAACAGATCGAGGCGTTAGTAGTCTTGGTCAAATAGTACGTTTTACATCAGATAAAAAACCAAACTTAGAAAAAATCAACGCACACCTTCCAGATGATATTACCCTATGGGCATATACGAAAGTCGTGTCTACTTACAATCCGCGGTACAATGTTCTTTTCAGACATTACAAATACTATCTTGACACTCGTGGAATGGCTTTAGATATTACCCGAATTAAACAAGCTGGGAAATATCTTGTCGGGTTGAACAACTATACATTCCTTTCCAAACCTGACTCAGAAAGAAGTACTCTGGCCACAATCCTTAATGTTGCTTCAAGAAAAACTGATAATCTAATTATCTTTGACTTTCATGGAGTTAATTTTCTCTGGAAGTTAGTCAGAAAATCTGTTACCCTGCTTAAATGGATTGGACTAGGCATATTTCCTCCTGAAATAATCCGAGATTTACTAAATGGAAAAAACATGATTTCTGGTGGCATAGAACCCGCATCTCCCGAGGGACTTGTATTCATCGAAGCAACAATCCCAATTAGGATGAAACCAGACTTGAAGTCACTAAGACGAATAAGAAAGACAATCGCAAATCGAATCGGACTTCATAGTAGAGCCGCGGCTATGCTCAATGAAATTAACCACGACTACCTTTCCGACCAAACATCTTTTTATTAACAGAAAGCCATTCAGCAAATTTCCCCATTTGTTTTGGAGAAATTTCAATAATTGAATCTATAGTCCGAATACACTTTTCATACACTCTTTCCATAGAAACTCCTGCAATTGGAGCAAGTCTAGATATTAGATCTTCTTTACCTTCTCTCTTCTTTTTTCCTTTCCAAATTAGAAGAGGCCAGAGGGGTTCGGTATACTCAACTCGTCTGTAAGGGGTTTTTCTTCTACTAGATGCAATACCAGAAGACAAGAAGTCGAAAACATATGAAAGCAGTTTCCAATTTTGTTGGCGCATTATTCTTCCCAAGTATAGGTCTGCATTGGATAGCGCATTAAGTCCTAATTCCAATTCCAAAGGAGTCGTCAGATGAAGATGAAGATTTTCTTCCAACCACAATAGCATACTATCATGATCTACATTCCCCTCAGAAACCACCATTCTTGCAATTGCAGAATCTGTAACCATGAATAATCGACGAAGCGTTTGAACTACAGTTCTCCTCACGTCCCTTGTTCCAAGATCAATTTCATCATTTGCCAATCGTCCTTCAATCACAGCTTCAAGGTCAGAGATTGCAGCCCTTAAGTCACCACCCGCACGTGCCACAATACTCGCAAACATTTCTTCTGATACCTGATTTGGATTGGCTCCCGATATCTTGAGGAGCACTTGCATAACAGCATCGTCATCAATAGGTACAAAGTGGAAGACTTTGCATCGTTTCATTAGATCCTTTAGTCTCGGACTATTGGGATCGTTAGCAGTCATAACAATGGGATGAGCTGAATAATCAATGATTTTTAGTATAGCGCCAACACCCCCCCTGTCACTTGTACCAGACAACCCATCCACTTCATCAAGTAGGATAACCCTAGCTCTTCCATCGAGCGTGTGCTGCATTGCAGCTCTTGAAACATGAATTTCAATATGATCTTTGTTTCTCTTGTCACTAGCATTAAACTCCACAAGCTCAAAATTCAAATCATTAGCAACAGCCCCTACTACCGCAGTCTTACCGATTCCTGGTGGACCTACTAACAAAACTGCTCTGTGTTTTGGAATCCCATTGTTCCAAGACTTCATCCAACTAACAAAAGATTGAATCGAGTCAATATTTCCTACTACTTCCTTTTGACTACTTGGCCTGTATTTTTCAGTCCACGGAAGCTTTCGAGTATTCATTATTCATCCTGTCCCAATGCAATATGAGCAAGCAATGCTGTCAACTGGACTTCCCCATCTGCTCCCTCAGCAATTCGAAACTCTGCTTCTGCAGTCCTCTCAAGGGTTTTTCTCTTATCTTGTTCAACTAATTCTAGAGAATGTATCTCCCTGTGAATTTGTCTTATCAAATCCAGCGGGGACACTCCATCTTGTAACAGAAGTGTTTTGAGAATACCAAGCGATTCATCAAAATTCCCGGAAATAGCAGTAGATAACAAGCCGCGTATCTTTTCTGGATCTGCTCTTCCAGAGATTGCAAATACAACTTTATCTGTTACTTGTTTTCCCGATGAGGATGCAGCCTGAAGGAGATTTAGTGCAATACGCATATCGCCATTTGCTAAGTAAAGAATGGAATCCTTTCCTTTTGGATTAAGATTAACACCCTCTTCCTTTGCAACATAATCAAGCCTATCAGCAATATTCTCCTCTCTAAGACGTGCAAACTTGAATATTGCACATCTTGATTGAATCGGAGGAATAATTCTACTTGAGTAGTTACAAATTAGAATCATTCTGCACGAGGATGCATAGGCCTCCATTGTTCTTCTCAATGCATGCTGAGCATCATTTGTAAGATGGTCAGCTTCATCCAGCACAAGAATCTTGAATGGAGCATCTCCCGCTGGTAAAGCCCTTGCAAATGTCTTGATTTGATTTCTTACAACATCAATTCCACGTTCATCACTTGCATTTAGTTCCATGAAATTTCTTTCAAAAGAATCACCAAAGAGGTCTCTTGCCAAGGCCATTCCTGCAGTAGTCTTAGCTGTTCCAGGAGGACCCGCAAAAAGACAATGAGGCAAGGTTCTTCTCTCTACGAATTTAGACAATCGTTCCACAATAGCACTTTGTCCTACAATATCCGCTAGAGTCTGTGGTCTGTATTTTTCGGTCCAGAGGTCGATTTCCATTGGGAATTCCCACCTAGCTTACTGAATTAAGCACAACAGATATTTTGTTGTCTTAATCATTTGCCTCATCACAATCTAAAAAACTTGCCCGATAAATAAACAAGCACCCAATTTCTCAAATCATGTTAATAGTAAGGCCTTTATCAATGATAAACCGAACACATGATAGTGTGGTTTATGATTCAATTGAGTAGTACAACAAAGAACATCGTCGAACGTGTCCAAATGAATTTCCTTAATGAAATCAAGAGATGTGTAGTGCTAAAAGACACACCACAACTTATCATTGGAGGAGAACATTTCGGTCCATATACCGCAACTTCTCAAGCTGATTTACCTATCTGGGCAATAGAGAAGCTGATAAACCACGGTTATGTTGAACTACATCAAGATGAGGATATTGCATCTCTAACCAAACTTCAGACGATCTCAAGAGAAGAAGAAGATAGCCCTCACAAGCTACAGTCATTTCATCCACTCCTTTACTCAGCAATAAATAGGAAAATGCTCAACCTTCAAAGTGACAAATCGTCATTGGATCCGCGTCTTTATGATGAGATTGAGAGATTAGAACGGATGGTACCAATGCTTCTGGAGTCGAGATTGTCAAAGATAATACGCGTTGCCAAATCTGGTGCATTACAAGACAAGCGTAAGGATATGACTTTGGAAGAGCGATGGCTCTGTCAAGAGTTAACAGATTTACTATCAGATTGGCGAAAATCGCTATTCAGTTGAGAAAATCAGTTATACAGGAGCTTAAATATGCCCTACACGATTCAACTCATGAAGCACGTGCAGATGCTCCGCCGATTATGTAGATTCACAACACCCCATCACGAGGCAGATATGTATGTCAGGCTATGAGGGAGGCCCGCAAGAGAGATTTGAGGAATTCTTGCGGACGTACAAAGATGAACATGGAACACTAGCATATTGGTCTAGAATCCAGAGATTTTCAATTGATGGAGTTACTTCCCTAAATGTTGATTTTCAAGACCTTGCCACTTTCGATAACGTTGTTTTTAGCACTCTGGCTAAAGAATCTCCGACTCAATTTCTGGATATGTTAGATGGAGTGCTGCGGTCAGTTCTCAGGACCGAGGATCCGGAATACATGGAAGGACTAGAAGAGAGTCTAATCAAAATTAGGATAATCAATTATCCAACGCATGTTTCTTTGAGGGCCATTCGATCACGGCATATTGGAAAATTAATACACATCAGTGGTATTATGATGCGTGCAAGCGAGGTAAAACCACTATTAGTTCATGCAACATTCAAGTGCAGAAGATGTGGCGAAATAATATACCAGCCCCAAGAAGATGGGCGCTATATGGAACCAGATCAATGTCCAGTATGTGGGAAGAAGACACCAGTACGCCTAATCCCAGAAGAATCGAAATTCAGGGATTGGCAGAAGGTACGAATACAAGAATCGCCTGATGAACTCCCTCCTGGTTCAATGCCT
>DAOWDY010000020.1 GCA_030638785.1 Candidatus Thorarchaeota archaeon | reverse complement strand
CTCGGTCGATTTGTTCTCCCAATTCTACGACTATCTCCCCTCATCATATTCATCATTATTGTTTGGGCTTCATCATCCATATTATGCCCTGTTGCAACAATATCCGCTCCAAGTTCTAATGCAGCCTCATTGATGGCTCTACGTCTAAAAACACCACAATATGAACAGGCCCCAAGTGACTCTTCTTCTGTACGACCCATTACCATCTCATCCAATGACATCTGGAACAGATCATCGAATGAGCGAACTTCCAGTTTAAGATCTAATGACTCAGCAAGACTCTGTGCTGCAGGAAGTGCCTGATCCCGGTACCCTTTGATACCCTCATCAATTGTCAGGGGAATCAGCTCGGAACGGGGATAGTTCTGTTCGATACGATGCATGACTTCAAGCAGAACTGCACTATCTTTCCCCCCGGAGATAGCCACAACAATTCTGTCATCATCCCTAAGCATTTTACGATGATTGATTGTTTTCCGAACTCTCTCAACGGTAGTCTGTACTAAACATGCCTTGCATAGACGTTCGTTAGTGTATCTGCGTAGATACACTGCATCCTGAGCACACTTTGAGCACTTTACAGACATGCTATTGACTCCAGTCAAGACTAATTGCTGGAATCATAGCAATTGTTGTTAAGATTACTCATCGGGCCTAAGATTTGGATTTTTTCGCAATAAGCTGAGTTATCGACTCTTCTTCAGTGACTCTGGGTTTGCCAATTTTTTCTGAAATTGGGACGAATTGCTTTGTTTGCACTGCAATTTTCGATGTACGAAACTGAGCTGCGTATATCACATCATCAAGCACCTTATGCCATTCAGTAGGCGATAGTGAAGAATGAAGCGTCTTACAGTCATCAGAAAGCCTCTCAACACGTGCAAGTGATTCAACTCTATCTTTTGAGTGGCGTCGCTCGTCATACAATTGTAATGCTTGTCCTTTCAGGGCTTCCCAGTCAGTTTCGCCGTTAGACTGAAGGATCAGTTTTATTCTAGCCAAAGGCTCTTGCCATGAGCCTGGTAGGAACATTGACAGGTAATCGGTAAACGCCCTTCTTGCTTTTTCTCTGGCATCACCTGTCGAAATAACCTGTGCTGTCATCATGGTTCATCATCGGATTATCAGAATACCCCCTTATTTAGTCCGATACGAATCTAGAGAACCGTTCCAACTTGAGAATTGGAGCGGTTCAAGTTCTAAAAGAGCGTCTTACCCGTTAGGAAGGTTAGAGCTATGCTGAGTATGATAATGGTCAATGATAGGATTCGTGCAGGCCACATTATGTACTTGATCTTCTTCTCATCCTTAATCTTCATGCTCAATGCATTGGATAATAGCTTGTCACCGTCAAGCATTGGTATTGGCAAGAGATTGAAGAGTGCTACAGAGAATAGGATGATGAAGGTCCATGTCATTACCTGCTGGAAGTGGAATGCAAACATTGGTGTTAGAATCTCGAAACCTGGTTTTGGTTCCCAGAAGTCCGCTCCATATATCCCGATATACCCACGCGTCGTATTGGCCGCATTAGGTGCGAGTTCGATTACAAAATCGCCTCGTAGGGTATGGACGGTCAGACTATTGTTAGATATGGATTCGGTCATTACTACCGATATATTATTCCAGTTCTGAATCTCGGTATCATTTAGCCCAATTATGACATCGCCAATTTGCAATATGCCGTCTGCTGGCGATTCAGCTTGAATATCATAGATGTATGTACCACTCGGAGAGTTGAACCCGATTGAAAGGAGTGGACCCATGTAAACGATAATTGCAAGGAAGAACAGAGCAAAAATCAAGTTTGAATAGGAGCCTGCAGCTAACAAGCGCATTCTTGCCATTGGTGAGGCTTCTGTTTCGAAGATTTCTTCATCCGGTTCTACAAAACCACCAAAGAGGACCAGAAAGAACACCAGTCCTGAACCCTTTATCGGAATCCCATCCTTTGATGATGCGAGACCATGTGCGAACTCGTGAACTATCAGTGTGATTGCGAGTCCAATAAGCATGTAGACAAGAGGAAGACCAGTGATCGTGACTCCTGGAATGATAGGTACAATTCCACCGGCAGTAGTAGGCGCAAAGAAGAATCTCAACAGGTTCTCTCCGAACATCCAGAACCCTACAAACATTCCTCCAAATGCGACAACAACTCCCAAGTTGAAGAACGCTACAGGAAACTTCTTGCCCATTTTAGTGAGGAATGCGTTGAGCCGTTCGGTCTTCCACATGACAAAGAACGGAGTTCCGACATCAAGACCCTTCTCTCTTAGCTTGTCCACACCGACAGCTTGGGCTATGATATAAACAAGAAGATAGATCCCGACAATAATGAGAAGAGCTGTACCAATATCCATGACGTATCACTTCAAACAGGGAGTGGTATTGTGGGCGATTATTGAGAGAGTTATAATGCTTGTGACCTGTTCATATAGTGATGTGGTGAGTGAACCACAAATGTAAGAAACTTCTGTGTTCCGCCCCTCTCTTGCCGGTGTCACCACCTCTTAGCAATTCCAAGGAATTGCCAAAATTAGCAAGAGCATTGTCTGTTATCATTGAGATGGGAACCCTCCTACAGACCTGGCTTCTTTCTCCTGCACTGATGCTGAATCATCACTTCCAGCGACAGAGAGCATTTCCACAGTACTTCCCACGGCAGGGTCATTATCACCCATTTCGACTTTGTCACCAAAATCGGAAAGGCTCAATTGAGCATGGTGAACGGCCGCGGACTCTCTAGAACCTGATGTAAGTTCTTTCTTGGAGAGTAAGGACTTCCCTCTTGAAGGCTTCTTCTTTCGGGCTTTCGGACGCACACGTCGATTAGTTGTTCCTCGAACAACTGCTCTAGTCCACAGACCTAGTCCTCTCACAGAGTGCAGTGACTTTGTGAGCGTAAGTAATCGCGCTGCGATATTGATACTACCATTCCTATCAGCATTGGTCTTCTGTCCACATGATGGACAGTGGAAGTAGTTCTGCTTTGGTCTCTTACCTTTGCTTCCACACTTCCAACACATGATGGAGGTCCACATCTCAGGAACCGCCCTGAACCTTGGGTCTTTTCCATCAACCTTCCAACCAAGCTGGGCCAATCCATGTTTCAGACTGTTAGTTATTCTAGCGAAGGCCCATGAGTGTATCATACCTCTGAACCTTCGACCTCTGTAATTCCCTTTTCTTGCAGTGTATCGAATATTCTTGAGCTTACCAAGGATCTCAAAGTCAAACG
>DAOWDY010000059.1 GCA_030638785.1 Candidatus Thorarchaeota archaeon | reverse complement strand
TTTCCATCCCCAGTATGCAGATCGAAATCCAAGACATAGGCTGTTTCGATTAACCCCTTTGCCTTAAGATGGAGAAGGGAAACTGAGATATTGTTGAAATAACAGAACCCCCAATATGAGGAGTGAGAAGCATGATGACCTGGTGGTCTGACAAGTGCGAAAGCTGGGTCCCCGGACATTGCAATCTCAGCAGTCATTATCGACCCACCTGCAGCTAAACTTGCTATTTCGTAAATCTTGTCCTTTCCTATAGAATCGTAGTCACTCTTTACATTTCTAATCTGACTTTGAGAATGAGCTCGAAGTATCTCTTCTTCTGTGGCAAATCGTGCTTCAATGAACTCGTAATCTGGATGATTGCCTAGAATGTCAAGAGAACTGTCCAATCTCCCCGGAGCACCTGCCGGGGTCCTATCGTAACTCTGTTCCATGAGGGGATGATAGATGATTTTCACGGTTCTATTCGTGGTAATGCAAGCTTTTGTGTCTGTTGGGGGTTCGTTGCAGGTAATGCCGCGTATTATATGCGAGGCCAGGGAAATTTGGAAACCGAGGAAGCCTTGATGAAATTAACCAAGGAAAGATTCGAAGACGCGTGCGAGTTTATTCGCAAGAATGCACGACCCTTAGATCAATCTATGTTCAGATATCACTTTGAGGAAGGATCTAAGGAGGATGTGCTTATTGAACTAGCACAATACCAGAATCTTGATGGTGGCTTTGGAAATGGAATCGAGCCAGACATCCGCCTCAAGGCATCTTCTCCGATGGCAACTTCTGTAGGATTGCAATACTATCTTGATGCTAATGGTGATCCCGATAGTGATATGGTAAAAGGAGCTATCGAATATCTTGTTTCAACGTATGATGCCTCAGACGATTATTGGCCAAGTACATTCGCTGATGTGAATAATGAGCCTCATGCTCCCTGGTGGTATGTAAAGAAAATTGAGTCCCCACAAGATGAAAGCTGGGCTAATCCGAGTGCTGAGCTGGCTGGTTACCTCAATAGCTTTTCAGGTTATGTTCCCACAGACCTACTAGCTCAAATTAATCAAAAGGCGAAGAAGATACTTGAAAATCAATCTATAATTCCTGGATCCCTCTACAATATTCTATGTTGGAACAGAGTCTACAAGCATTTTCCTGAATCAATATCCGCAAAGATTCGGAATAAACTACTTGCAACCTTCATGATTTTAGCATCAAAACTTCAAGAAAAAATGGGTGAGATACGAATATTCTGGATTGTATCTGATGAAGAGAACCTCTTGCTATCACATCCGAAAGAAGTCCATCGTCTGCTAGAACTCGAGATTGGTAGACAAACAGATGATGGTGGTTGGTGGCCAACATGGAAATGGGGCCAATTCGAGGATATCTGGGCCATAGCTGAGAAAGAATGGGCCGGAAAAATGACTTATGGATGTTTACGTACTCTAAGGAATCTTAATCGTAAAAACAATCTAATTGAAAAACTAGAATAAAGAAACTTGAGGACAGTCGGGTTTGCTACCCGTCTGCCCACCGAATTAGGAATTGTTTTCTGAAAGAGATTTCAGTTGAGTCTAGCCAAAGAGACTGCCGAGTCCAGCAGTGATCTCTTCTTCCTTCTCTTCTTCCTTTTCCTTCTTCTCCTCAGCAGGAGCTGCCTCAGCTGCACCACCAGCGGCTGCTGGAGCTGCTGCGACTGGCATTGCGGCGGCACTAGAGAGTGCTTCGTCAATGTCGACGCCATCGAGGGCTGCTAGTAAAGCCTTGACCCTGCCCTTGTCTGTTGTCACACCGGCTGCGGTGAGAACAGCATCCATGGCTTTCTGGGTCATCTTTTGACCTGCTTTGTGGAGCAGAAGTGCTGCGTATACGTACTCCATTTTTGTTACCTCTTTGTTTTATTAACCAAACAGGCCCCCTAGGCCTGCTACTGCCTCACCTTCGTCATCCTCTTCTTCAGGTTCCTCCTCTGTTGGAGGTGTTTCTTCAGCAGGTGCTGCTTCAGTAGATGCAGCTGTAGCTGCTTGAACCTGTCCGAGGACCTCAGAAGGAATTGCTTCTGGATCTTTTTCTGCGACAACTGCCGCTAATGCGAATGCATGTGCGTTTGCCTTGGCCAAGTAATGGTCAAGCAGATCTGGAGAGAAGAAGCCAATCTCTAATACTAGGCTCTTTGCCTCCATGTTTGCCTTGACAATAATAATTGGGATAGTTTCTGTAGTTGGGATTCCTCTGTTGACCGAGAGATTGATTGCGGATTGATGACCAAGTAGGACCTGATTGAACAGGCTTTCTAGATCAAGCTCAAAGCTATCTGCAGTCATCACTTCTCCGTCTGTATAAGCTACGACAAGTCTAAGTTGAAGCTCCATAGGTTCGATTCCAAGTCGTGTAAGCATCTGTGCCATAGCATTAGAGATTACATCTCCTTCTTTGACTGCCACTGTGTCATTAATGACGTGAATTGAACCACCTTTGACACGTGATGGAATCTTAAGAGCAGCCAGCTCGCTGATGAACGGTCCTGGTGCTACACCAGTGTTCATCGCAGGGACTATGATGTCTTTTGGTGCAATCTGTCCACCCTTTGCAGGAGCTGCGGTCTTGTTCTCACCGAGGAACTTGCTGAGGACGAATGGGTCCTGACCACTGAAAATGAAGGCAACTGGACCTTTGACGTATTCCTTCAGATCTTTAATTCCCTTCAACTTGGAGATATCAATAGCTCTCAGCATCAGTGTATTTCGTGCCATTTTCATTGTTGCAGAGCCTCTCAGACTGTCTCTGATACCCTGCAGTTGTCTGGCACCAACACCCTCGACATTGACTAGTCCAACCATAGCACTATCTTTGATAGTCTTGGCTAGTTCTTCAACTCTGTCTATCTTCCATTGTGGAATCTGGCGTTCATATACACTCATTCATCTTCACCTCTAGATGGACACCTCAACTACTGGTCCCATGGTGGTTTTCACCATGACATTTCCAACTCTCTCGAAGAGTTCCTTACTCTTCACAAAGTCGAGGACCGCAACGATGTTGTCCACTATTTCCTTGTCTCCCATTCTGACATGTCCAACTTTGACGTGGAATGTCGGGGTATTTCGCATTCTTATCCGGACTGTACGCTGGTATTGACTGACGACTGCCGTCAGGTCTGCCTGCGGTGGAAATGGTCTGGGCATTTTTCCTCTTGGACCAAGTGCCTGACCAAGGTATCTACCTACCAGGGGCATTACGTCGGTTGCTGCTATGAAGAAATCGTAGCCCTTTGCAAGACTCTTTCTCTCCTTTTTATCTTCACCAACCCTAGCAATCTCATCCTTGGACACCACATGCTCAACGCCTGCAGCTCGTGCATTGTCTGCAAACTCTCCATCTCCAATAGCACAGACAGTTGCTGGTGGATAGAGGACGTTCGGTAAGATAAGCTCCTGATTGAGTCTGTTCTCAGGCTTTGTAATATCAAGTTCCTTCTTTCTGAAGTTGACAGCGATGTCAAAGCTCTGTTCGAATTTTCTAGATTTCTCAGTGCCCTTTGCTCTGGCTTCTGCAACTGAGGCTTCCATTGATTCAATGTTGTAGGACATAGATTATGCCTCCCTCAGTGGTTCGTCCAGCTGTTCATCCCAGACACCCTCTCGGACTTCCTTCTGGAACTCCTTTGCGGATTTGCCTTCAATGGTTATTCCCATCGAAACACACGTACCGGATACGATCATTACAGCAGTCTTCATGGTCAGGGCTGAAAGGTCGTTTGCCTTACCCTTCGCTACGCCTTTGAGTTGGTCAAGTGTGATATCACCTACAATGTTCGTGTTCGGTTCTCCTGAACCCTTAGCTACTCCAATCTCTTTGAGGATGAGAGCACTTGCAGGTGGGACACCTACTTTAATCTCGAACTGTTTGGTTTCTTGGTCAACAGTGATCTCAACTGGAACCTTCAGACCGGCAAAGGCCTGGGTCGCTTCGTTGATGGCGGTGACAATTTCGAATATATTTGCACCTGTCGGTCCAAGAGCTGGACCAATTGGCGGGCCGCCTGAAGCCTTTCCGCCTTCAACCATCGCGGATATTGTTATCTTATTATCAGAACTCATTTTTTCTTCACCAGTCCTGCAGTAACCAGTCTCGCTTCATTGAGAACTGACTCTGTTCGGCTAAAATGATGCCTACTGCATTCATAGTATTATACCCCCGATACTCAATCCAGTTGTAGTATCATTTTATGGGATAGACAACGCCATCCTAGTATCATTATAAGACTTACGTAATGTGCCAGTCTGGTGTGAACATTTTTTATTGCATTTCTATAACTTAGGTTAACAACAAATAACAATGAGGCAAGCTCCTCATCGGGGTCAATCGTGGTAGGAGGGGGTTTCAATTGAGGGCATGTAACGAAAAACTAGCTCACGCACCCGTCATTGTAAAGGATTAGAACCCCTTCTAATATGGAGATGCATGATACCTAATAAACTACGAGACGCTGTGTGGAATCACTTCCCTCCTTCCCATAGTTCAATGAAGCCACAATTACCACAACGATAGGCGAACACTTTCACCTGTTTCTTCTTGAATGCCCCTGTTCCTGAACCCCAACCTGCTGCTCCAGCCAAGGTACCTACTTCCATAGGAGTCCCACATTTGATACAGGATTTCTCTTGTGCATCTGGTCTTGAAAACATCTTTACTCACTCAGGTGATGAAATGAATATGTTTGCTAAGTGTGTTTCGCGAGCGGTAAGGCATCATTCGCTTCGTGAGCTTTTTTGGATTGGTGTCCCTCATCAATCCCTATCCTCCCTCAACTCCTCAATGAAGTACTCCAGTGGAAGGGTAGTAGCATATCTCGGACCTGGTTTAGTAATGGACTTCCTCCTAAACCTGTGAACTGGATGCTTGACCAGATTATAGACAACTCTGGAGGGGGTCTCTTCCACAAACACATGGACCTGAGCACAACTATTGAGGGCACGTCCACCCACTGCTGTCTTCTTTGCCCGTTCAGTAGGCATAGCTGATATAACCGTGGCAATCCCTTGTTTCAATGTGAAGGCCATGAGCCTGTTGGTCATGACGGTCAACTGTTGCATACCCTCAGCGGTCAGACCTTCCCTGTGGTAGATGTCTGCAAGCCCTGACACGATCAACAACTTGGCAGGGACTCTTTCGATGAACCCCTCAAGTTCTTCCATGATCAACGCATAGGTCTGACTTGAGTTGAAAGCACGAGTGATGAAGACGTTGTCCATCACTTCCTCAGGTTCAAGTCCAGCCTGATAACATGAGTCTGTCATCTGATCTATCTTGAGAATGTTGTTCGAGTCGATGATGATAGAAGGGGTTGCAAGGCCACCCTGCTCGATTGGGAGTTGAGCATGGACGACCATGCGAAGCAGGTCGCGATTCAAGGCTTTAGTCCCATAGAGGAGGTGCATCAGGCCCAGTTCCAGACCACCATCCAGCACTTCGTCTAGGGCGTGATTACCTGTGCGTATGACTTGGCGCTCGAAGACATCTGCGGTCTGGAAGGCCATTCAGGTTCAGGGGTATGTCTAGATGGGAAGATTATAAGCTCCTACAGTGATAAGAAGACAGATGTGAAGGTGAAATCAGAAGAAAAAATCAAGGATTGAAATACAGCAGTAACATTTGCAAGATTAGCTATTTTTAATTAACATTCTGCATTACAATCACACAAATAAATTACAAACGTCGTGGTAAAATGGGTGAGAGTAGATTATCCAAAGACCGGTTATTGAAAGTTTTAATTATACTACTTCTTTTCTTGGCGATACCTCCTTTTATCGCATATATCATTCCACTCGCTCCACCCAACCATGCCTATTATGATACTAGTTCTACCCTGCGTGCTGGAGTATCCTCATTTACTGCATATGATAACGACAATGGAACGACTATCATTGGGGGAAGTACAGATGGGATCTTTGTTTACAGACCATGGGATTATAGTTCCATGTCAATGATGCCAGCAAATCATGAAGAGTATACAAGAAACTATGACGCTAGCGACTGGACATTTTCCAAATACGTCTATGAATCTTCTGTGCTTACGGTCCGGAATAAAACACCAATCACTGTAGCAAAACTGACCGAATATTCTTGGATGGATCTATTCACCATTGAGGATACATCAATTGTCATTGGAGATGTACAGATAACCTCGAATCCTGACACAGTGTACACCTATTTGTCCTTTGGATTCCATTTGTACGTCTATAATCATCAAGGAGAACAACTAAGTAAAGCAAACATCACAGCACTTCAATATGGGATTATTGAGTCCATCTCCTCTAGTTCTACGAAAGTCGTAATCACTACTCCAAGTGGATTCGGAGTATATGATCCTGTAACCAACACAACTACAGCTAACCTCATTGAACAAGGAGAAATCTATCGAGCTCGTCCAGCTGTCGCTTGTAATCGAAACTGTGATACAATCTATGTTGGTAGAAATGATGGGTTATTCATCTACGCTCTTGAGGGAGTAAATTTCACACAGACTGGATATTTCACAAAACACCAAGGACTGCCAGCTAATTCGATTACATCCTTGTGGCTGGATGAACAAACTCGAAGACTTTACATTGGTACAAAGGCAGGACTTGTCGCTTTTGACACTGATGAGAACTCTGTCATTCAGCAGCCCTTATTGACATCAGAGATAACCGCAATTTACTCAAATGATGATACAGTATATGCTGCAACTATGAATGGAGTATATATCATCCCTATCTCAGAATTGGAAACCCAAGTCGGGTATTGGGAATCTACTTCCTCATTCTGGATCAATGTCTATCCATCACTACTCACCTTTCCTATTGCGTGGCTATCATTAGCATTGCATGTATTTCGTAAGAAAGATGAAGACTAGCATTTTTCATACACCTGTTACACTTGTTGCCATCCTCGTCATCTTAGTGAATAGTTTTATTGAAGTCAAGGATGTGTTTTGTGATTCCAACTCAAGAACTTGTGCAGCGAATGTGATTTGATGGTCACTGACTCAGAGCTGTTTGATTGCATCAAGTATTTTGCGACCCACTTCTACATGATGATTCATTTGTGTACTCCGGTAATGTTCGATAAGCATATAGACTTCCTGTATCCTCGTTCTCTGCTCTGGTTCAATGTCCAGAATTGTACTCTCAGACTTTATTGTGTCCCACACAGTTGTGTCATATAAAAGAAAGATTTCAAGGACTCCATTCAGTGTTAACTCTCATCCTCCATACTATATATTTTCTGCGAACTCCGGTAGTTACTTATTCGAACACCTCAAAGAAACTAGAAGGATGTTCATACCAAAAGGGGAATAACCATTCATGGCTCTAGTATGGAAATGGGAAAGGTTGAATGTGAGAAGATAGCGTTCGCTCTAGGAATATTCGGACCTGAGTATCTTACCTTCAAACACATATATAACTTCAAACTCAAGATTGTGTTCTGTAATCCAAAGTTCAAGACTGCTGGTAGTGATGAAGATAACACAGACATCCGATTCAGAGAATGATTCTGTTCTCAAAGATTGTCCTACTCCTATGAAACAGGAGAGTCCAACCTCATTCGCGGCAAGGTGTGGTTTTTGGTATCGAGAAAAAGTTGGACAGTCATCAGCATCACAAGTCTTCACACCACCAGCAATTGCGAAATTCATGGCTCGAGAATGTATCTGTACTAAATCAAGTATTAGAGTACTTGATCCTGGAGTCGGAATTGGCGTTCTTGCAAGCGCAGTGATAGAGGAATTCTCTAGGCATCATGAATCAGGATACCTCTTCATTGATGCTATCGATGATGATTTGGAGATCCTACAGTATACTAGAATTGTATTTGATTACGCTATTGAATGGGCTGATTCTAAAGGTATAGAGGTCGAAGTTTCTATTTCCAATCAGGATTTTGTTTCT